>JAFOCU010000390.1 GCA_017381055.1 Lachnospiraceae bacterium | reverse complement strand
AAGTTCTGACAAGTATAGTTGATTGTAATAAGGCATTATTTCATTCATCTTACGGTTCAGGAAAAGTTTAAATAAACCAACAGTCTCCTGACCTATTTCACGTACATAGAAGTGCTTTAATATTTTAGTTTCAAGTGTTGCCCTATAGTTATTATCAAATATAGGATAGTTAAAGTCAAATATAGCACCTCTTGTAGAGCTTATTATAGTATCAACTGAAGGATAGTCGGCTGAGTCACGTAAACCATAAGCATTTTCTAATATAAACCTTATTTCAGTTGTGTATTTACTCATTAGTTTCACCCTCCTCGTCATCTTTACGTACAGCAAAATCAGATGCTAGGTTGTTAACGTCTTTGTCAATGTTCTCACGATATTTAACACTAACATTCAAACCAAACATTTTGTTAATTTGGTCGCAAGCGATTTGCCTTGTTTCTAATCTTGAGTAACGTGAGAATACAGTACCACCCTGATTACGCAATACTTCATCGGATACAAGTCTTTCCTTTTTAATAATGTTTACATTACTAATACCTAAATAGGTTAAGAGTTCATTCCATAAAACAGACTTCATATCGTTTAGTTTATCGCAAAGGAAAGGTGCATCAGTTTTTAATACTCTGATACTATCAGGGCGTAAAGCTTTGTAACCATAAATTACAGGTTCACCACCTGCGTATTGCTTATATAGATTAGTCATTGTTAGTTTATCATTCTCATCACATGCAATAAGAATAGGTGTGCGTTGAGCTTGTAAGTTAATATCAATGGTTCTGTCAAGAGATGCTAACCTTGTTGCGTATATCCTACAAGCATTCAAGCAAGAACTATGTAACAAGTCGTTGTAAATTATAACACACTCATTACTTTTAAGTTCCTTGCTGTATCCGTTTTCACCTATAGCTGTCCAACCTGTAGGATAGCCATATACGTCAAGTTCACCATTCATAGCACATTTTAGTACAAGATAGTCACCTATAACGTCCTCTTTAAAAAATACCACTTCAGGATTAAAAAATAGTTGATATTCGAGGTATCTTGTATCTACAGTGTCAGGAAAACCTTCCCACTCAAAGCATGATAGAGCTAAGTTTACAATTCTTTCATAGTAGTAATTATACATAAAAGCATCGTCAAGAGCAGATTCTAAAAACTCTGACCTTACACCTGACCTTAAAGTTGACTTAAAATTAGAGAATATACTCTTATTTTTACTCACTAGTATAGCCCTCCTTTAAACAATATTATTAGTAATATCGTATTGACCAACGTGGTTTTTATCATGCCAAAACCATATTCCTTTGTTAAGTGCATTTTCTATTGTGTTAAGTGAGTCAGCTGGTACGTTTCCACTAAGGTTAGCATTTTGTGTTTGAACGTAACAGAATGCACTACGGTGAGTTACATCTGTCAAAGGGAATGATTTGTTTTGTGCATAACCATATTTAGAAAAGAAGTCATCAATCCTTTTTGCACTTCTAGGTGATAATCCTATTTGATAGAAGTGGAATGACTTGTTACCACTATAGAATAGTACACCGTTGTTAGCACTGACACCAAACATTTCACCTGATTTACGTAAGCCGTTGTTTACAGTTTGCATTTTATTTACAGCTGTATCCATCAAACCGGTAATAGCCTGAAACAACTGAGATATACCAGGTATACTAGGTGTTGAACTGCTAGTACCTGTAGGAATACGTGATCCATCAATTCCTTCTTTAGTGTCAGGGGTCCCCGTTCCTACACCAACTAGAGAACCTAATACGTTTGAAACATTCTTACCTATATCCCATGCTGTGGTGTACTGTGTTGCGTTTAGTTGTGCAATTGTAGCCATGATACTATCAATAGGAAGAGCTACTATAGGAAAGTCAGTTAGCATAACACCTTTACAAGCATAGTCACGGTTAACAGCTTGACCGGCAGCATTCCAGCTTTCGTAGTTTTCAGGGAACATGAAAGCCTCAGGTTTTAGTGTTACCTTACCTATCATATTAAATTGAAACCTGCCTATAAAGCTTGCGTTATTTGAGCTTGAATTTTCAAAGTTTTCAAACCTGTACTCTTTTTTGTCACTACCGCTATCCACTATCATGTAAGTATAAGGGAAAGTAAATAGTTTTTTATTTTTAGGAACATAAGTTCCAAAACTTGCATCAGGTGTGAAATAATACTCTTCATGATAATCAGCAGTATATAACACAGCCGGTACTATCCAACATCCTATTATAGAAGAAACACTGTCGTTGGCTACATAAGAGTTTACTTGGTCTAACAGTTGTTGTATACCTGTAAAGTCAAAGTTGTATGCCTCGAACTTACAGCAGTTAAAACTACCCGTTTCAATTGTGTCAGCTGGTGTCAAACCGTTCTTCATGTGTCCTAGTATAAGTTTAAAATTTGTAGTTAAACTTTCTAGTTTAGTACTACTTAATATCATAGTATCACTACAGTCAACCGGTTCGTCTTCTGTATTAACATCGTTTCTGTGATTAGAGTCTGTACACATATAATCGTGTATGTCATGCATACGTAACATATACTGTTTTTCTGATTTGTCAATATAAGGGAACCATGTTTGCATGTCGTCCATCTTATAGTAAACATCTACAGTTTCAGCATTTACGTAATCACACTTTAGTACAAACGCATAGAACCACTTCCCACCGAACGTAGGATTTTGAAAACGCATGTAGTTAACATTGTATACGTCACCTAAGTGAGCATTAATTCTAACAACGTTCTTGTATAATCTCTGAAAAGTTAAGTGCTGAAAAGTGGTGTGTTGTTTATTAGCGAAAAAACTATTTTGTTCACTTACTGAATTAAACCAGTAAGTATTTTCGTAATTTGAATCACACTCTATTCCCTTATATAATTCAACTACTGTTTCAGGTTGTATATGCATTATATCACCTCCATATAATAAAATATGGATAGCCCTAAGGGGTGAGCTATCCATACGAGGAGAATACACTTATATCATGGCAACTTACTGTTTTGTAAGTACTAAGCTAGTGTCAATTTCAGCTGTAGCGACTGTAATAGTAGCTCCACTATATGTTGCGTCTCCGTTTACTGCTACAAGGTCAACTGATGCTACACCATCTGGTACCGTAATCAAACCATAAGGTGTGATAGATACTAAATCTTCCGTTGCGTCCTCTGTCTGTACAAGCTTGTAAGCTGTAGAAACAAGAGAAGGACTTGTAACAAGGTTAATAGAGTAAATTGTAGCATTATCAGTTTTGCTAATAGATTTGATTTTGTATGTAATGCTAGCTGGTAAAGAAGTCGTAGCTGTAGAATCAACAAATACAACTGCATTTGAGAATGGTGACCACGACAATGTTTTCCATACGTGGTACCAGTAGTTTGTATATAAAGCTGAGTTTACAACTGTAGAAGTCATTACAGCTAGGTTGTCATATACTTGGAAGTATTCTTCATCTACAAGTACAGCCTTAACATCCTCCATGAGTGTAAGCTCTGCACTTGTAATAGGTTCGAATCCGTCACTCTCTTCCATTAAGTACTCAAAACGTTCTGAGTCGAACTCAGTCCAGTTATCAATGAGATGTAGCTTACCACTAAAGGTTGCCTTATCCATGTTAAAAGCACTAGCAAGTACGTTTACATCGTACTGAGCACTAAAGTCTGCATCCATAAAGATAGCTTGCTCACTCTTTTTACTGAAAGTATGCACACCCGCGTTGTTGTACTTTGTACTCATAAACTCAAGTGAGTTAGATGTACCCCTAAAAGCTATAGCAGAGTTATTCAAGTTAGCAGTGTTTACTGGTATAGCTAGGAAGTGACCTTTTGTTACACCTTTGATAAGCATATATTTAAATAGTAAGAATTCGTCGTACTCAGCAGAGTTATATACACTTTGAATTATTTTTGTAATAAGGTCTGTAACACCCTGAGAGTTCATAAAGGCTTGACGTAATTGCATAGGACTAATGGTAATAGGGTATTTAACTCTATAGTTCATAATATGAAAAGCACTTTTAACGTCAGGAATAGTCTTTTTGAATTCCTGAGCTTGAGCTTTTT
>JAFOCU010000389.1 GCA_017381055.1 Lachnospiraceae bacterium | reverse complement strand
GTAAGATTCGCAGGATATTTACATAAGCTTACTGATCATACACAGTATATTGTTATTACTCATAGAAGAGGAACAATGGCTGCGGCAGATAGACTTTATGGTATCACAATGCAAGAAAAGGGTGTATCCACACTTGTATCAGTAAACTTATTAGAAGCAGAATTGCAGGAACAGGAGGATAAGTCATGAGTGAAGAAAAAAAGGGATTCTTTAAACGACTTGTAAGCGGTCTTAGTAAGACAAGAGCTAATATAGTATCAGGATTTGAAAGTATATTTTCAGCTTTTAAATCAATAGATGATGATTTTTATGAAGAACTTGAAGAAATATTAATAATGGGCGACATTGGAGTTGCTACAACAGAAAAAATTATTGATAATCTTAAAGTGAAAGTAAAAGAACAAAAGATTAAGGAGCCAGCAATGTGTAAGCAGCTTCTTATGGATTCCATAAAGGAGCAGATGGATTTAGGAGAAGCTGCTTATGATTATGAGAATCAGACAAGTGTATTACTTGTAATAGGTGTTAATGGAGTTGGTAAGACTACATCTATAGGAAAACTTGCTGGTCAGTTTAAAAGTAATGGTAAGAAGGTAGTGCTTGCTGCGGCGGATACATTTAGAGCTGCAGCTATTGAACAGCTTACAGAATGGTCAAATAGAGCAGGTGCAGATATTATTTCTAGTAAAGAAGGTGCAGACCCTGCATCGGTTATCTTTGATGCTGCGCAGGCTGCTAAGGCTAGAAAAGCGGATATTCTTATTTGTGATACAGCGGGAAGACTTCATAATAAGAAGAATCTTATGGAAGAGCTTAAGAAGATAAATAGAATTCTTGATAAAGAGTATCCTGAAGCATACAGAGAGAATCTTATTGTATTAGATGCTACAACTGGTCAAAATGCTCTTGTTCAGGCGAAACAGTTTATGGAAGCGGCAGATATTACTGGTATTATTCTCACAAAGATGGATGGAACAGCTAAGGGTGGTATTGCAGTAGCTATTCAGTCAGAGCTTGGAATTCCAGTAAAATATATTGGTGTGGGAGAGAAAATTGAAGATTTACAGAAGTTTAATTCTGATGAATTTGTCAATGCTTTATTTGATGTTCCACAGGAGAGCGAATAAGACTATAAATGTATAGGAAAGAAGGAAATAAAATGTTAACAGAATTATCATTGGAAAAATTCAAAGAAGCAGCAGAAATTGTAAAAAATGTTACAGTTCCTACTAATCTTGTATATAGCGATTATTTTTCAAAGCAGACAGGTAATAAAATTTATATTAAGCCTGAAAATCTTCAGTTTACAGGTGCGTATAAGGTAAGAGGTGCTTATTATAAGATTAGCCAGCTTACAGATGAAGAGAGAGCAAAAGGTTTAATCACAGCTTCAGCTGGTAATCATGCACAGGGTGTTGCCAATGCTGCAAAGATGTACGGTATAAAGGCAACTATTGTAATGCCGACAGGTACACCACTTATTAAAGTAAATAGAACAAAGAGCTATGGTGCAGAAGTTGTTTTACATGGTAATGTATATGATGAGGCTTGTGAAGAAGCTTTAAGACTTGCAAAGGAAAAAGGATATACATTTGTTCATCCTTTTGATGATTTGGAGGTTGCTACAGGACAGGGTACTGTTGGTGTAGAGGTATTTAATGAATTACCAGATGTAGATTGTATTTTAGTTCCGATTGGTGGCGGCGGATTAGCTTGTGGTGTTGCAACATTAGCTAAGATGATTAATCCAAAAGTAAGAGTTATAGGTGTAGAGCCTGCTGGTGCTAATTGTATGCAGGCATCAATTAGAGAAGGACATGTTGTTTC
>JAFOCU010000388.1 GCA_017381055.1 Lachnospiraceae bacterium | reverse complement strand
TGCTCATAAGCCATCTTAAGCATAAATACATTGGCAAGACAATGATCAAACCTTCCACCAGTTCCGCCTATTATATGTATTTCCTTTGCTCCAATACTCATAGCATGTTTAATAGCATACTGTGTATCTGTATCATCCTTTATAGGATTTAGTCTAATTATAGTTGATTTATTTTCTTTTTCATACTTATCAACTAATTCACTGCTGACAGTATCAAAATCTCCTATAATACTATCTGGATATATATTTAATAAATTAGCAGCAGATAGTCCCCCATCCACTGCTATAACTTTATCATAACTATTAGCTTTATAAAATTCTGCAGCCCACTCGTAATTAATATATCCACCTAAAATCAGCAACATTTTCATGCTTAAGCTCCTTCATACTCCTTAAATATCTCAAGGAATTCTTTAACATTTGCTGTAACATCGTTTTTATAAACTGCTGAACCTGCAACAATAACATTTGCACCTGCATCTAATACTGTTCTAACATTATCTGCAGATATACCACCATCAACCTCAAGATCGATGTTCAATCCCTTATCATCAATCAATTTTTTCATTTCTGCAATCTTTGGAGTCACTATATCCATATACTTCTGTCCTCCAAAGCCTGGCTGAACTGTCATAAGAAGTACCATATCAACCTTATCTAAAACGCCTTCAATTGCTGAAATGTTTGTATGAGGATTGATAGAAACACCAACCTTACAGCCTACTTCTCTTATTTTATCAAGAGTTGCTGATAGATTATGGCATGCCTCTGCATGAACAGTGATTATATCTGCTCCCACCTTCTTAAAGTCTTCAATATATCTTATAGGTTCTGTAATCATTAAATGAACATCAAACACACGATCAGTAGCCTTTCTTATGCTTTGCATAACTGGCATACCCATAGATATACTTGGCACAAATATTCCATCCATAATATCTACATGAACGTACTGAGCTCCCGCCTTATCGATTATTTCTATATCATTAGCAAGATTTCCAAAATCTGCTGCTAATATTGATGGTGATAAAATATACATATTATAATCCTCTGATTAGTATTTCTTTCTATTCTTTATTTCTTCATAAAAGGTTACATAATTATCGTATCTTGACTGTCCGATAACACCTTCTTCTACTGCCGTCTTCACAGCACAATCTGGTTCATTCACATGAACGCATCCATTAAATCTACACTGACCTTCATATTTATATATTTCTGGAAAATAATATCTTAACTCTTCCTTTTCACACTCACATGTATATATAGAGCTAAAACCTGGTGTATCTAATAAATATGAATTATTGCCTAAGCTAAAAATCTCTGAATGTCTTGTGGTATGCTTACCTCTTTCAATCTTGCGACTTATATCACCCGTTTCCATAACGGCGTCTGGTACAATAAGATTGAGCAGAGATGATTTTCCAACGCCAGACGGACCTGCAAGGGAGGTTGTTTTGCCTTCAAGTAATTCTCTTACCTGATCTATTCCCTTATTCTCATAGACACTTATTAAAATAACCTTATATCCAGCCTTCTCATATGTGCTCTTCAAATCTGTTACTTCTTCATCTTCAATTAAATCACATTTGTTGAAGCATAAAATGCTCTCCATATTTTGTGATTCCATCATAACCAAGAATCTATCTAAAAGATTTTTATTAGGCATAGGACTCTTGGCTGCAAATACAACCAATGTTTGATCAATATTTGCAACCGCAGGTCTAATTAATTGATTTTTTCTCTCACAGATATCTATTATATTGCCAGTCATAGTTTCTTTAGATAATACATCTATAGAGACATTATCTCCAACTAATGGTTTTAAATTCTTATGTCTAAAAACACCTTTAGCTTTACAGGTAAATATTCCTTCATTTTCAACATGAACAAAATATTCTCCTGCTATTCCTTTTATTATCTTTCCTACCACTACTAATTTCCCTTTACTGGAACCTGAACTTCCTCTACAAAACACTCTGCCTCGTATACATCTGCTTCCTTTTTATCATCATATACCAAAGTAACCTTAAACTCTACTTTATCAACACCTGTTTCATCAATTAAATATTTAACTTGAGCTTGTGAATAACCTGTTTTATAAGTTTTATCAATCACATTTGTAACATCATATTCTGTTTTCTTTCCATGATGTACAATTAAAATCGCTTTTAACTCACCTTCTGAAACCTTCACTTTTTCTGTTTCACCGTCAATTTCTGGCATATTTTTAAACTTACTATCATCAAATGCACTTATATATACATTTGACTTAGTTACTGTCTGCTGCTTTGTTGTAGCTTCTGGTGTTGTCTGCTGCTGTGCTGTAGTCTCTGTAGCCTTTGGACCCTTACTTACAACTACATTAATAGTTGTTCCCTTTGGAAGTGACTTTCCAGCCTCATATTCTGAGCTGATAATATTGCCCTTTGCAACCTTATCATTATTTTCTTCTTTAGCTGATACGTTAAAGCCTAATGCTTTAAGTTCCTTATCCATAGTTTCAAAGTTCTTACCTACAAGTGCTGGT
>JAFOCU010000387.1 GCA_017381055.1 Lachnospiraceae bacterium | reverse complement strand
TCTGCGGACAAGGTAAACATACGCTTCGTCAGGCTTTGAATAAAGATGCTTTAGATGGGAAAAAAGTTGCAAATGCTTTTAAAATGTTATCTTACTTAATAAAGTATTTAGATAAACTTCCATTTAAAAAATGTATTACAGAAGAAGGAACAGATAAACAATATATTATGGATTTAAAAACAGGAAAAAAAGAGATTTCAAAAGAAGAAGCTGAAGCTTTAATTAAAAGTTTTGAAGAAAAAGAAAAGATATTTGAATATTTTAAATCAGAAAGAAATGGTCGACAAATTCATATTGATGAAAAATTAAAAGAAACTGCATTTAATTTTTGTAAAACAAGTGCTATTTTAAATCCATATAATGAATAAATAGGAGGCTTTATGGATAAATTATATATTATAGGATTAGACCAAAGTGGTCATTACTTAGGAAAAGATGTTGATAAACTTAATGATTTTTTAACTAACTCTGATAATGATGCATTTGAAATTAAAAAAATGAAAATAATGCCAAATGGAGAAGTTTTTATTACTGTTTCGGATTATAATTGATTTTTTAAAAAATAAATGATATAATATATTTATAATAAATAAGGAAAGGAGCAAATAAACATATGAAAACTTTTATGTTTACTTGGTACAAAAATGAGAAATATGGCAATCCTATAGAAAGACATAATCTCATTCAAGTAACTGCGGGTCCAGATATCGGCACTTCCGCAAAGAGAGCAACTGATGTATTTTGTAAAAATTTTGGTAATTTGAAACACAATACAATCGTATCTATTCAGGAGATGGCAGATGGGAAGCCAGTAGGTGAGCCTATTGTTCCACAAGAGGACACTTCAATTATCCCAACAAAGAAATAATATAAATAAAGCACATTGAAAATTAAAGAGAAAAAAGGAGATTTATTATGTCAATTTCAGTATTGATACCAATTTTGATTCCGATATTAATTGCAATAATTATTTTAGGCATACTTGCCGCAGGATACGTTAAGGCTCCACCAGATAAGGCGTTTATTATTTCTGGTTTGCGTAGAAAGCCTAAGATGCTCATTGGTAAGGCGGGTATTAAAATTCCTTTCTTAGAAAGAAAGAATACTCTTGACTTAAAACTTATTCCTATTGATGTTAAGACAGCCAGTACGGTACCAACCGCAGATTATATCAATATAAAAGTTGATGCTGTTGTTAATATTAAGATTAGTAATAAGCCTGAAATGCTTGAACTTGCACAGGAAAACTTCCTTGATAAGCCAGCTGGAGATATTGCCCCAATAGCAAGAGAAGTGCTTGAAGGTAATATGCGTGAAATCATCGGTCAGATGAGATTGGAAGAAATGGTTTCTGATAGACAGAAGTTTGCGGACTTGGTAAAAGAGAACGCAGGTCCAGACTTAGCTAAGTTAGGTCTTGAGATTTTGTCATTCAATGTTCAGAACTTCATTGACGACAATCAGGTTATCGAAAACCTTGGTGTTGATAATGTTACTCAGATTTCAAAGAAGGCTGCTATTGCTAAGGCAAATGCAGAAAAGGAAATCAGCATCGCAACTGCTAAGGCAACACAGGAAGCTAATGAAGCAAAGGTTGCTGCTGAACAGGAAATTGCTAAGAGAAACAACGATTTAGCAATCCAGAAGGCAGAGTTAAAGAAGCAGGCAGATATTAAGGCTGCTGAGGCTGAGGCTGCTAAGGGTATTCAGGCAGAGGAACAGAGAAAGACACTCGAAATTACAACTGCTAATGCAAACCTTGCTAAGCAGGAGAAGGAAATCGAGTTAAAAGAGCGTGAAGTAGCAATTAAGGAAAGACAGCTTGAAGCAGAGGTTAAGAAGACTGCGGAAGCTCGTAAGTATGCTGCACAGCAGGAAGCTGATGCAAAGCTTTATGAAACTCAGAAGGCGTCTGAAGCTGAACTCTTCGAAAGACAGAGAAAGGCTGAGGCTGATAAGTTCGAAGCAGAGCAGGAGGCAGAAGCAAAGAAGGCAACTGCAGAAGCAGAGAAGTTTGCTAAGGAGCAGGAAGCCGCTGCTGTTAAGGCACAGGGTCTTGCAGAAGCTGAGGCTACAAAAGCTAAGGGTGAGGCAGAAGCTGCCGCAATTAAGGCTAAAGCAGAAGCTGAGGCTGAAGGTCTTTTAAAGAAGGCTGAAGCTATGAAGCAGTACGGTGAGGCTGCTATGGCAGATATGCAGATGCAGGTACTTGGCAAGTATTTCGAGCAGTTACCAGCTATCGCAAAGGCAGTTGGAGAAGGTTATGCAAGTGTAGACAAGATTGTTATGCTTGGCGATGACTCAAGTAAGCTTGCAGGAAATATTATGAATACAACAACTCAGGTATCAGAAGGCTTATCTAATTCATTAGGTCTTGACCTTAAGTCATTACTTGCTGGTTTTATGGGTGCAAACCTTGCTGGCAAGAAAGAAGTAACTGTAAACATAGATGAAAATTAATTTATAGAGGGGAGCAATCCCCTCTTTATTTTTTATAAAATTTATGATATAATATATATATAAATAAGAAAGGATTTGATAATTATGATAACTTTACATTCATTTTGGAAAGAAAAACTTATTTACAGAGCAAAAGTAAAAGGTTATAAAGTTAAAATTTATACTATGGAAGATGAATTTGAACAGAAGTTTGATTTTCCGGAAGACTTGGTGTTTGTTTGGGTTTCCATTTCAAAAAATAGAAAGACAACAGCTTTTGGATATGTAATGTCATATGAAGATTATCTTGCTGATAATTTTTCTAAACCTATTATATGTGGCAGAGAGAAATGGAGAAAAACATATGGAAACTGAAAAAGTGTTCAGTTGTAGCATTGATATTTTTGAAAGAGAAGTAGAGGCGGCACTAGATGCAATAGAAGAAGAAAACTGGGTAAAAGGTTTAGAAGAATATATTCTTCAAAATTATATTGCTAGTAATGATATATCTAATATAGAAATTGAGGAGGTTTAACATAACTAATGGCTATTATAGGTGCGGTTTTGGGAGATATTGCGGGTTCTCAATATGAGTTCACTAAGATGCGTCCTGAAGATTTAGATTGGAAAAATTGTGAGTTATTCACAAAAAAATGTAGATTTACAGATGATACTGTATTAACAATAGGAACAAAGAAAGCTATTCTTGAAGATAAAGAAAATCCTAATTTTGGTTTATGGTATCAAAAAATGGGTATTGCTCATCCAAACGCTGGATATGGCGGAATGTTTAGACAGTATTTGCAAGACCCCGATAGAACACCATATCATTCATTTGGTAATGGGTCTGCTATGAGAGTTTCACCTGTGGTTGATTTATATGATGACCATAGAGAAATAATGGAAATGGCTAAATTGAGCGCGGTTTGCACTCACAATCATCCAGAGGGTGCGAAAGGAGCAATTGTAACTGCGGCTTGCGCAGCTATTGCAAAAGAAAATAAATCAAAACAAGATATTTATGATTTTGCTAAAAAATTTTATGGAGATAGTGATAAATATAAGTATCCAATTACAATGCCATTGGATGAGATGCGTAAAATCTATCGCTGGGATGTAACCTGCCAAGGGTCTGTGCCAGCCGCAATTAGATGTGTATTAGAAGCAGACTCATATGAGGAATTTCTCCGCAATGTATTTAGTTTACCTTGTGATATGGATACATTAGGAGCTATTGGTGGTGGCATTGCAGAAGAACTTTTTGGTTTAAAAGATATAGAGTATGGTGTTATTCTTAAAGAATATTTAACTGATTTTTTATTAGGAGAAGTTATTTGGAAGGAG
>JAFOCU010000386.1 GCA_017381055.1 Lachnospiraceae bacterium | reverse complement strand
TATTATTACTGATGAATATAAAGATATTAGTAATAATGATATGCATATTATAGAAGCAATCGGCATAACTGATCCTAAGAATATGTCCCAAGTGGCCAAAGCTTTATCCGTCACAGTGGGAACGCTGACTATCGCTATTAACAATTTAGTTAAAAAGGGTTATGTTGATAGAGTGCGTAGTGAAAAGGATAGAAGAGTTGTATATATCTCTCTTAGTGAAAAGGGACGTAAGGCATATGCTCATCACGCGAAGTTCCACGAAGAGATGATTAATGCAACTATCAACGGATTAAGCACAGATGAAGTAAATGTTTTAGTTAAGTCGTTAGAGAATCTTGTAGGTTTCTTTAGGGATTGGCAACACTAAATATAAAGGAGGCACACTATGGATAATAATTTAATCAATTTAGATGACTTACAGAATGTACTTTCAGAGTTAGGGGAAGTTAAATTTTCAGATGAGATGATGACTGAAGAGATGAAGGCATCACAGAAAAGATGTGAAGATTATATTGAAAAGCATATAGAAAAAAACTAGGCGTTTAGCCTAGTTTTTTATTTGTTATATTTACTGTTCGTTTATCCACATAATCATACGCTCGCGTATAATTTCGTAGTATGTTGGTCCAACAGATAAGAAAAATTCATGGAAATCCTTTTCGTTGAAATCATCATCTAAAATATCTTCAGCTTCTTCATAAAGTTCTAATAATTCCTGCTCGCCTACGTAATACTGTAAATATATGCCAGGATCATTTATAGATAATTCATATAATTCTTCCGCTATAGATGGGTCTGCTACATAGTCTGAAAGGAAATCCTCTACGTCTTCAACATCCCAACCTTCATAATTAACACCTAAGTCAACACGACTGTGTATAGAAAAACCAAATTGGTCATTAAGAGCTAACATATCTGCTACATTTTTATCTAAACCTGACCATTCATAAGAGTAATGTTCAACATATTTCGCCCAACCCTCTGAGTAACCATTGAAGCTTAAAAGTGTACGTGCAGGATGTGGGTTTAAGCTTAAGAAATATGTGTTCTGATACATATGTCCAGGGAGACCTTCGTGAGCAAGTAGCGGCATTAAATCCATATCTTTATATTCTTCACTTGGATTCACATAGATAATATTTCTAGATGAATTATCGTAAGGTGGAAGAAGATAAAATGCTGGGTTTGATGAGCTTTCCATTGACTTAGCAACATATTTTAACTCATAGTTAGTAGTTGCTGGCGCAGGAAAATTTTTCTGGAGCATATCTGTAAGATATGAAAGTATCTCATTTGGTTCTGTTTTAGCATATTCTAAAGGCTCAGAAAGCTTAGCTTCTAAATTTTTATCTTTTGCGTAAATCAAACTTTGTCTTAGTACATTGCTATACATAGAAGAATCAACTTCATCTATAATATCGTCTATAGACTTATCGGAACCTACATACTGACGAATAAGAGCTTCGTAGAATTCTTTTCCATTGTCGTAGCTAGCTAAGCCACCATCTTCTGTACGTAAGCCCTTAAGAGTTCCTAGAGCTGATACAAGGTTCTGATATGCTGGAATAAAGTTATCAGTAGCAAGCTGCTTTATAGTAGCTTTGTAGCTTGATTTGGCTTCTGCTGTAACGAAATCACATTTATCAATGCTTTCGCATATAGCTGCAACGAATGCAGGTTCTGAGGTTGCAAGAATATCATTGCATTGCTCCATAACATCGTCAATAGCTTGGTCTGTTAAACCGTAGCCTTTTTCACTACGCCATTTCTCGTATTCGATAAGATCATTCATATATTCGTCGCAAGATTCTAATACAGTTAAGTAATCTTTTATATCCTGTTCGTCATATAATGCGTACTCAGATAAAATAAGTGGTAGCTCAAACTGAGTTCCTGATGATGGAGAAAATGCTGAGCTAAAATAATAATATTCATCTAAAGCCACAGAGTTTTCAAGATAAGCTAAAAGTGTGTCATATGTTATCTGCTGTTCATATGTTAATGCAGAGTAATCATAAGATTTAAGTTCTTCTAGAGCTTCTTCGTTAGCTTGTTGTTCTTCCTCTGCCTCATCGCCGAAAGTTACCTCTCCCCAGATAGACTCAAATTCAGTTATGCCAAAGTCTTCTGGATTCATTAACTCGAAATGAGTAGAAACTAAGCTGTAGCTTAAAGTTTCGCGGTATTCCTCGTCAAGATATTCATCAAAAGCTATCTGTATAGCTTTTTCTTCATCAGTAAAAGTTTTGTCCTTAGCATTTAATTCAGAATTTGGTTCAGGACGATTAGAGTTGCTGTTGCCCGTTGTTTCTTTTTCTTCATTAGCAGTTGTCTTTTCTGTTTTAGAATTTGTGTTTTTTTCGTCTCTATCAAATCGGCTATTATGACATGCTGAGAAAGCAAGTACAGCTGACAATGATAGGGCTAAAAGTTTTGTTAAATAAATTTTCTTTTTCATACCCCTATTATCCTTTCGTATGTATTATATGTAGTTATTATACCAAAATTCATATGGTTTACAACAATCCTTTTTTATGATATGCTCTCATTGAATTAATGTGAATAAGATAACTGCTTTTTTCTGGAGAGAGAAAGGAGCATTATGAAATCTAAGTTACTAAAGATAGGTAGTATTCTTTTTTGTACTATTTTTTTTCTTGCCATTTTCGGCTTAAGTCCCATTATTGTAAAGGCTAATGAAGAGTTATATTTTGATCGTGATGGAAACTTGTATTATGTTACAAGGGAGAAAAAGGCAACAAGTAGTGTAAAGTATTATACTATTGGTTGGACGATTAAAAGATATGATATGCCTATAGATGTACCTGGGCAGCAGTATGTAATAGTTACAAAGAGTAATTATAAGCCAGATGAGGTGGATCCTAATAATGATAAATATGTATATTGCTATTATAGGTCTGATAAGGAAGAGATATTACAGGCTGTAAAAAGTGTTTCCACGGAGTGGTATAATACCTTAGTTCGATATGGAGATACTGTGTATATTGACAGTGTTATGACTGTTAAAGTAGATGGTGAGCAGAAAGGATATCTGTATCAGGGTGGCCAATATACAGGGGAAGTTTATTTTGATTATGAGGGAATAGCAGGAGCTAGAGATTGGGCATCCCCTGAAAGTCTACGAGTTAATTTTGGTATGTCGGTAGAGTTTCCTATGTTATATAGGTCACAAACAACAAGTATCGTTGTTTTAAGTCAAGATACTATAAATGTATCAAGTTCTATGTTTTCTTCAGCTAGTAATGGTGCCATTGATTATGATATTGCTAGTGGTATACCGTCGGGAGAAAAGATGTATTTTCAAAGCAGTGTTAGTAAAGGAATATATACTGCAAGTTTAAATAAAATAAGTGGTGAGATGAAGATTGATGTGGAGGTACCTGTAACGTATATACTTAGATGGACAGATTATTATGGAGTAAAGCGAGAAGAGAAAAAGGTTGTTAAGCGATATTATACAGTAAATCGAAAGTTTTCTTACTACACATATAAAGGTTTTGAGGAGAAAAAATTAGAGGGAGTAGAATTAAGTAGTTCACTATTTAACGGAGTACAAAAAATAAATAATACAAATACATCTAGTGGAAACGTGGACAAGGGGTCTGTTCGCTATGATGGCATAAATGGGCATATGTTAGGATATGATATATATAGTTCGGTGGATCCGGCGTCAGTAGTCCTTACAAGTAATACATATCTAAAACCATCTATTCCAGAAGCAGATTATAGTGAATACGCAGAAAAAAAGATAAGTCAATTAAAGGTTAGAAATGATAAGGTGGTAATAAATAATCAGTTGGTATTATCTGATGAAATTGTAAGGAGTCAAACAAATATAGCCAATAGAAGTATTCCTGTAGAAAATGTGGTGTTGGAAAGTGAAAATATAGTTATAGATAAGGGCGTCTATAATGGTGCAGGTTATACAATTAGTGGTAAATACATATACAAGGACGCAGCAGGTAATAGAGTAACATATAATGTTTCAGGTTTAAAACCTGTTGTTGTGCATACTCCAGTAATATGTAATGAAAGTGTTGTGGGTCAGAAGGAGCTTAATCAAGCTGTAGAGCCAAAGTCTAGGGATGTGGTATTAGGGTCTGAAATGATAATAACGTTTAATGATTTTGGAATGCATAAGAATATAAAAGGATATGGAATTAGGAGTTATACATCGTATATAAAAAAGAGGCAGATTAGGTGTGGATTTGCAGTGGTATATAAGGGGGTAAGATATGAACCAGGAACGTGGATAGAAACGGATGATTACCATATGACCTTGGATATATGCGAAGATAATAATGAGGGAACATATTTAGTAGAAACTAGAGTTATTGCAAATAATGGGCCGGATATATGTGAAGAAAATATTTTTGAGGAGAATGCAAATCTAACGATAAGTAAATATGGTGCTTTATCTAGTGAGGAAGTTAGGCTGATTGGCCGTATAGAAGGGTTTAATGTAGAGCTTAACGATGAAAAAAAGGATCCTGAAAATATGCCATTAACTTTAAAGCTTGAAGAGGAAAACGAGATGGGAGGAAAGTCATATACTCTTGCTATAGAAACTGTTGGAGATATAGGAGAAGAGGATTATCTAGAGGTTCATTATAATTATTATGTTGTGGATGAAACGGGAGAATATATTCCGGTATGGGTCTATGAGGTAAAGAATAGAGATATTATTTTAGGAGAGAGTTTGAGTTTGCTATCTAATGTAGATATATGGAGTAGGGAATGTGCATATATAGAGGGCAACAAAGGGATATGGAAAAAGGTTAATACTTTGCCAGAAGAGTTTGTTGTGGTAAGAGAGGGGATAACTGGTGATGATATTAAGCAAGCTGTTATATCAGGTAAAATAGGAGATATTATTATTAAAGATCAGAGTCTTTATATAGCTGCAGAATTTGTAAGGATGAAGGATTCAAAGGCGTATATAAGTTATATAAATGAAAGTAATGCCAAGAAGGGATACTGCAATATGTGGCTTAGGGAAGGTGGACGTAATGAGACTCCTTACGGTATATTTATGGAAATTGGTTTAGCAGAGACCGTATTTTATGATTATGAAGTTTCTGGTACTCATTAGTTTTTTTTGACCTTTTGACACTTGAATCTTTATATTGAAAAAAATGTCGAAGAGATATATTATTAAGTTAATGAATCAGTGATAACCGAGGAGGAATAGTATGACTAAGTTAGACGAATTAGTTGGAATTATTGGTGAAGAAAGTGTATATATACAGACACATAATTATCCAGATCAGGATGCCCTTGCTTCAGCGTATGGACTAAAATGTCTTTTAGAGGCTAAAGGAATTGAGGCAACAATTTGTTATAAGGGACAGGTAGATAAGTTAAATACCATTGCTATGATGGAAGATTTAAATATTGCAATTGTTTATATTGATGATGATGATAAGATGGATGAGACATCTAAGATAATTATAGTTGATGGTCAGAAGGGAAATGCAAATGTAGAGGATTTTATAGGCGATGAAGTGGCTTGTATTGACCATCATAAGATGCAGGAAACAGATATGTATCAGTTTTTTGATATAAGAAGTGATGTGGGAGCATGTTCGTCAATAATTGCTAGCTACTTTGTGGAAAATAATATAGAGATGCCTATTAATGTGGCTACTGCACTTTTATATGGAATTAAGATGGATACAAATAATCTGTCTAGAGAAGTAAGCGACTTAGATATTGATATGTTCTATATGTTATTTAAGAAGGCAAATAGAGATAGTATAAGAAAGTTTGATTGCTGTTCATTACAGATGGAAGATTTGAAGGCGTATTCTGCTGCAATTGAGAATTTGCGAGTATTTGGAAATGTGGGAATAGTAAATATCGGTAAAGATTGTGGAGAAGCTATTCTTGGAACAATGTCTGACTTTATTATGTCCTTAGATGAGGTTACTTTCTCAGTTGTTTATTCGTATAGAGCTGGAGGAATTAAGTTCTCAGTTCGTAATGAGGAAATAGGTCTTGATGCAGCTGCTATAATCAGAGAATGCCTTAAGGACTATGGCGGCGGTGGCGGACATGCTACTATGGCAGCAGGCTTTGTACCAAACGTGACAGAAGATGAAGCTAGAAATATAAGCAGGGCCATTGAAGAGAGAATTATTGAAATGGCAACAATTAAATAAAACATTTTATATAAATTTATGTTGACAAAATAAGTTAATATAACTAAACTACCATTATAAATATGATAAAGGCAATGAAGAGAAGAGTAATTTCGAGGTATATGTAAAGAGAGCTCCGTTAGCTGAGAAGGAGTCATAGAGAACGAAACGAAGATGGTCTTGGAGCTGCGCACTGAGCCGACAGGTTAGGCTGCGACGGTTTACTACCGTTAATAAGTAAGGCTGTGATAGCAGTCGCTAAGGTAGATGATGTGAGTCATCTATGAAGTAAAGTGGTACCACGTGAGATTATCTCCCGTCTTTATGTTAGATACGTAGAGGCGGGATTTTTTTATTCCAGTGTCAAAAGGTCATAAACCACTTGTGCTTGCACAAAGGTGGTTTTATGACGTGTTGACACGCCGCAAAATGAGCATAAAAGCGAGGCGTAAGCTCCGCGATATGCGAATTTTGTGTAGGATTGTGAGAGTGCGAAGCACGTAACAATCCGTTGAATCAAAAATAATGTGTCTCATCTTAGAAATAATAGAAAATGGAGGAATTAAAATGAGTAAAAAACCTTATTACATTACAACAGCTATAGCTTACACATCTGGTAAGCCACATATCGGAAACACATACGAAATCGTACTTGCAGATAGTATCGCAAGATTTAAGAGACAGCAGGGATATGATGTATTTTTCCAGACAGGAACAGATGAGCATGGACAGAAGATTGAGCTTAAGGCAGCAGATGCTGGAATTACACCAAAGGAATTTGTTGACAATGTTTCTGGTGAGATTAAGAGAATCTGGGATTTGATGGATACATCTTATGATAAGTTTATCAGAACAACAGATGAGTATCATGAGAAGCAGGTTCAGAAGATTTTCAAGAAGCTTTATGACAAAGGTGATATTTATAAGGGACATTATGAGGGAATGTATTGTACTCCATGTGAGTCTTTCTTCACACCATCACAGCTTGTAGATGGCAAGTGTCCTGACTGTGGTAGAGAGTGTCAGCCAGCAAAGGAGGAGGCATACTTCTTCAAGCTTAGTAATTATACAGATAGACTTATTAAGCATATTGAGGAGAATCCAGAATTTATTCAGCCTGAGTCAAGAAAGAATGAGATGATGAATAACTTCATTAAGGCTGGTCTTCAGGATCTCTGCGTATCTCGTTCTTCATTTAAGTGGGGCGTGCCTGTAGATTTTGATGATAAGCATGTAGTTTATGTATGGATTGATGCGTTATCAAACTATATCACAGGTCTTGGTTATGATGTAGATGGTAATCATGATGAGAACTTTAAGAAGTATTGGAGAGCTGATCTTCACCTTATCGGTAAGGATATTTTAAGATTCCATACTATTTATTGGCCAATTATGCTTATGGCCCTTGATATTCCACTTCCAAAGCAGATATTTGGACATCCATGGCTTCTTCAGGGCGATGGCAAGATGAGTAAGTCAAAGGGTAACGTTCTTTATGCAGATGATTTAGCAGATTTCTTTGGAGTAGATGCAGTTCGTTACTTTGTGCTTCATGAGATGCCATTTGAAAACGATGGTGTAATCACATGGGAGCTTCTTGTAGAAAGACTTAATTCAGAGCTTGCTAATACACTTGGAAACCTTGTAAATAGAACAGTTTCTATGATTAATAAGTATCACGGTGGTGAGGTTACAAATACTGAGGTACATGATACAGAAGGTATTGATGAGGATTTAAAGAAGTGTGCAACAGAAGCTGCAGCTAAGGTTGAGGCAAAGATGGAAAAGCTTCGTGTGGCTGATGCTATTACAGAGGTATTTACATTATTCAAGAGATGTAACAAGTATATTGATGAGACAATGCCATGGGCTCTTGCTAAAGATGAGGCTTCAAATGACAGACTTAAGACAGTGCTTTATAACCTTGTGGAGAGTATCTGCATAGGAACAACTCTTTTAGAGTCATTTATGCCAAAGACAGCAGAAAAGATTTTAGGTCAGTTAAATGCAGAAAAGAGAGAGTTAGCAGACCTCAATACATTTGGAAAATATCCATCAGGCAATAAGGTTACAGAAAAGCCAGAAATCTTATTTGCTAGATTAGATATAAATGAAGTACTTGAGAAGGTAGAAGCTATGAGAGCCGCTAATGCTGAGCCAGAGGTAAAATACCCAGAGGTAGAGCCAAAGGAAGAAATCTCTATTGATGATTTCTTTAAGGTTCAGTTTAGAGTTGGTGAGGTGCTTAAGTGTGAGCCAGTACCAAAGGCTAAGAAGCTTCTTTGTTCACAGATTAGAATAGGAAACGAAGTGCGTCAGATCGTATCAGGTATCGCTATGCATTATAAGCCAGAAGAAATGGTAGGTAAGAAGGTGGCTGTTGTTACAAACCTTAAGCCAGTAAAGATTTGTGGTGTATTATCTGAGGGTATGATTTTAGCAGCATCAGATAATGATGGAAACTTATCTGTTCTTACAGTAGACAAGGATATTCTTCCAGGAAGCGAGATTTGCTAATGATTATCGATACACATGCTCATTATGATGATGAGAGATTTGATGAAGATAGAGATGAGCTTCTTTTATCTATGAAAGAAAAGGGTGTGGAGGCTATTGTAAATGCCTCCGCATCATTAAAAGGCTGTTATGATTCTCTAGCTTTAGCAGAAAAATATGACTTTATGTACTTTCTTGCAGGAATACATCCTAGCGATGCCCTTGATTTAGAGGTAGAAGGTAATTTTGACGAGATTAAACGAATGGCTATGCATGAAAGATGTGTAGCAGTAGGTGAAATTGGTCTTGATTATTATTGGGATGAGCCTGATAGAGGGATACAAAAGAAATGGTTTGAAGCTCAGCTAGATTTAGCAAGAGAGATAAAAAAGCCTGTAAATATTCATTCAAGAGATGCATTTGCAGATACATTTGATATAATAAAAGCTACAAAGGGCTATGAAAATGGTGGAATTATCCATTGTTTTTCATATGGTGTAGAGTGTGCGAGAGAGTTTTTGGATATGGGCTTTATGCTTGGAATCGGAGGCGTGCTTACCTTTAAGAATGGAAAGAAGCTTAAAGAGGTTGTAGAGTATGCACCGTTAGAGCAGATAGTATTAGAGACGGATTGTCCATATCTTTCGCCAGAGCCATTTAGAGGCAAAAGAAATGATTCAGGAAATATTCAGTATGTAGCTAAGCAACTTGCGGAGCTTAAAAATATTTCCGAAGAAGAGGTTATAAGAACAACTAGAGAGAATGCACTTAGAGTTTATAAGATAGCAAGATAAGGAGGTTTTATGGCAACATTAGGAATACCACAAAATACAATTGCGATATTACAAAAATATAATTTTATGTTTCAGAAAAGATTTGG
>JAFOCU010000385.1 GCA_017381055.1 Lachnospiraceae bacterium | reverse complement strand
CTTAAGGAGTTAGGTCAGCCAATGCATGCATTTGACTGCAACTTCTTAGAGGGAAATGCTATCAATGTTAGACGTGCTAACGATGGTGAAAAGATTGTAGCTTTAAATGAAAAGGAATATACATTAGATTCGTCAAACCTTGTTATCTGTGACGGTGTTAAGCCTGTTGCTATAGCTGGTGTTATGGGTGGTCTTAATTCAGAGATTCGCGATAATACATCAGAGGTTATGTTTGAGTGTGCTAAGTTTGCTAGAGATAATGTAAGAAAGACATCTAGAGCATTAGGTCTTATCTCTGATGCAAGCAGCCGTTATTCAAAGGGTGTTGATGAGTATTCAACAGTTATGGCTATCGATAGAGCTCTTCATTTAATCGAGGAGTTAGGCTGTGGTAAGGTATCTTCTACACGTGTAGATGCTAACACAGGCAATAGCGTAGAGCCAAGAGAGATGAAGGTTAGCATCGCTAAGGTTAACGGAGTTCTTGGTATCGAGGTTCCTACAGCTGAAATCGAGAGAATTCTTACAAACTTGAACTTTGCACCAGTTGTTAATGGTGATGAGTTAACACTTCAGATTCCGGCATACCGTGAGGATATGGAATCATACCCAGATGTGGCAGAGGAAGTTATCCGTATGTATGGTTACGATCACGTAATACCTACATTTATGCCAACAGCAAAGGTTACAACAGGTGGTTGCAACTTAAAGCAGAAGACAGATATGAGACTTAAGAGAGCTCTCTGTGGAACAGGTGCTCATGAGTGTATTCATTACTCATTCTTCTCACCAGCTGATTTAGATATGTTAAATTTACCAGCAGATGCTAAGGAGAGAATGGCTATTCCACTTATCAATCCTATTAATGAAGGTTTATCTATTATGAGAACTACATTAGCTGCATCTATGATTCACGCTATGGCTCGTAATCAGAAGAGAGGCAACTTAGAAGGACGTCTCTATGAGATGGGAAGCATTTTCGTACCAAAGGCACTTCCACTTGCAGAGTATCCAGAGGAGCAGAATGTTCTCTGTGTAGGTCTCTTTGGTGATAAGGAAGATTTCTTCACATTAAAGGGAATGGCTGAGGTAGTTGCTGATACACTTAGCATTAAGTTCACATATGAAAGAACTACAAAGACATTCTTACATCCATACCAGACAGCAGCTATTATGTATAATGGCGAAGAAGTAGGTTACCTTGGAAAGGTATCTTACGAGATAATGGATAGCGAGGATATGCGTACAGGAGCATATGTAATGGAAATTAATCTTGAGAAGTTAAGTGATAGCTTTGGCAATGTACCAAAGTTTAAGCCACTTCCAAAGTATGCAGAAGAGAAGAGAGACCTTGCTCTCGTTATGAGTAAGGAGATTACATGTGGTCAAGTTGAGGACTGTATTAAGGAATCATGTGCATATGTAACAGATGTTAAGCTCTTCGACGTATATGAAGGTAAGCCAATTCCAGAGGATAAGAAGAGTATGGCGTTTACAGTTGTATTCACTCCAAAGGATGAGGAGTTCGCGGCAGATTCAGTAGATGGATTTGTAGAGACTATTCTTAAGAAGTTAAATAAGAAGCTTGAGATAGAGCTTAGAGCATAAGTTGAGTTTACAAACCACACTGGAGAGTGATATAATCACTCTTGGTGTGGTTTGATTTTTACACAAAGAAAAATAAGAGATAGAGGGGAAATAGTTGGG
>JAFOCU010000384.1 GCA_017381055.1 Lachnospiraceae bacterium | reverse complement strand
GTATGCGGATTATAGTCCGAAAGAATTTCACTTACACTTACATTATATGTGTACTTTTTTTCTTTAGCTTCTTCATTTTTTTTATCCTTACAGCCAGTAATAGATACAAGCATTGTACATGCCAATCCTAATGCTAATACTCTCTTCAAAATATTTTCCCTCCTAGATGCCAAGCTTCTTTGCCATAATATCTTTATTCACTGAATATAGCAAAGCATTTTCAGCACTTATCTTTCCTTCATTATATAATCTAAGTATGTCACCATCCATAGTTCTCATACCTTCTGCTGCTCCAGAATATATAACATTATCCATCTGAAATACTTTAGCTTCTCTAATCATATTTCTAATAGCAGAATTACATATCATTATCTCAAAGGCTGGTACTAGTCCACCATTAACCCCTGGAATAAGCTGCTGAGACACAACAGCTTGTAACACCATAGATAACTGAATTCTAATCTGCTGCTGCTGAGATGGAGGAAATACATCTATAATTCTATCAATAGTTTTTGCCGCTCCAACAGTATGTAATGTCGAGAAAACAAGCTGTCCTGTTTCTGCTGCTGTTATAACTGTCTGAATAGTTTCAAAATCACGCATTTCACCCATTAAGATAACGTCCGGTGACTGTCTTAACGCAGCTCTAAGAGCAGTTGCATAACTTTCTGTATCGTTTTCTACCTCTCTCTGGCTAACGATACTCTTCTTATGCTTATGAATATATTCTATTGGATCTTCAATAGTAATAATATGCTTATGCTCTTTCTCATTTATCTCATCAATCATACTTGCTAAAGTTGTTGACTTACCACTACCTGTTGGACCTGTAACAAGCACAAGACCTTTCTTCATCTCACTAAGTTTAATCACTGATTCTGGAATACTCAATGATGTAAAATCTGGCAAATCAAACTTAACAACTCTTAATATAGCTGCAAATGAACCTCTCTGCTTATACACATTACATCTGAATCTTCCAAGTCCACTTAATGAAAAAGAAAAATCATCATCTCCCTTTTCCTGAACTCTGCTAATATTACCGCCTTCATGAATAGCATAAATTTCATGCACAAGCTTTGAAGTATCTAAATGCGATAACTTATCTTCAGTATAATTAACAATTTCTCCACTAATCTTAAATGCTACAGGACCACCTGCAACCACATAAATATCTGACGCATTTCTATTAATAGCTTCGTTAAGTATGTCTATCATTTTCATTTCCATTCTATTCACCCCACATATCTGGCAATTCTTCCTCATAAGACATTTCGCCAATTTCAGATTTCACAAAACAAGATATAACCTTATATCTTTGTGCATCTTCTTTATCATTAATCAAAATATCTAGTTTAAGATCTTGACCATTAGTTATTTCGCATAAATATGTAACGTACAAGCTGTTAGATTCTCTTGTAATCTCTATACTACCTTTAGTAAACTTTATTTCCTTAAGTTTATTTTCTACAGATAATAAATATTCCTCTGATTTTGTTTCTTCAGTACTTCTTTCTTGATATATTATTCTATCTATTTTTGCTAAAGCTTCTGCTCCCATTGAATATACACTATAATAATTTGTAACATAATCTGCATTTTTTATAGTCAACGTATATTCTGCATTTGCAGAACTATATGAAAGAATACCAAAGGTTGTAAGGCATAACACAACAAATATCATAAGTAAAGATGTGATTCCTGTGCCAATATGAAAGCTCTTCTTTTCCTTCATTACTGCACCTCCTTACTTACATATTTAGACATAACCAAGGAGTATATTTCATCATTAGTATCTGAATTTATGATAATTATTTCGTAATTGTAAAGAGTCCCAACCTTAGATGACTCTTCATCAACTATACTTACAATTACTTTTTCCTCATAATAATCCTTATCATCTACATAATTCATATCCTTGTCACGATACTTAATATAAATACCCTCTGAATTATACACTGCTATCTCTGATTTTATATTTTCTGCAATAGTTTGAGCACAAATAACTGCATCTATTAATTCTTTGTTTTTATTGCTCATATCATTTGCTTTTGCATAAAGCTGAATTGTAATAACTGCCGCAATAGAAAAAAATAAAATCACTATAATAAACTCTGTTAAAAACGCCCTTGTCTTGTTAAGTTTTTTCATAGTTTTACCTCTATCTCTACCTATAAACTCCTACATATATCTCTATATATTTTACCTTGTTATCAATATCAACCATTAATTTCAACATATTTGTGTCTTTATTTATTTGGAAAGTAAAATTGTCTACTGTAGCAATTACATCACCAAAATATAGATTGTATTCATCTCCTGCACTAATTGTAGCCTCTTTTAGTTTTCCATCCTTAAAAAATATAAGTGTCTCTTGATTGTTTGAACCTATAACTAATACAGGTATTCCATCCTTTTCTTCAATAAATATCTGACCTGAACTTTCAGCAGTTCTAACCTTATTAGTTACATATGATAAAACGTTTCTTCCATTTCCGTTCTTTTCCTGCGAATCCACAATATTACCATATACCTTAGAACCAATGATAATCAAAAGAACTGATAATATAGCAAAAACCGTAAAAAGAACTAGCATAAATAAAACACTTATGGAATGTGACTTTTTTTTCATCATTCCACCTCCCTAGCTGCAACAGGTTCTATTATTACATTAGGCAATATATTTGGACCTAAAACTTCATAGATTACCCT
>JAFOCU010000383.1 GCA_017381055.1 Lachnospiraceae bacterium | reverse complement strand
CAATGCAGCAACAACCACGACATCCAGTTCACGGTGTTATTTCCGATGTTAATGAGATTTCTGCAGTAGGACATAGAGTTCTTCATGCAGCTCAGAAGTATATTGAATCAATCGTTGTTAACGAGGATGTTAAAGCTACAGTTCGTGAATGCTTTGATTTCGGACCATTACACAATCCTGCAAACCTTATTGGTATTGAGGCTTGCGAGCATGCAATGCCAGGCGTAAAGAATGTTGCAGTATTCGATACAGCATTCCATCAGACAATGCCAGAGAAGGCATATATGTATGCTATTCCATATGAGTATTATGAGAAGTACGGTATTCGTAAGTATGGTTTCCACGGTACAAGCCATGCTTTCGTATCAAAGAAGGCAATTGAAGTTGCTGGTTTAGATAAGGATAACTCAAAGGTTATCGTATGTCATATCGGTAATGGTGGTTCTTGTTCAGCTGTATTAAATGGTAAGTGTGTAGATACAAGTATGGGTCTTACTCCACTTGAAGGTCTTATCATGGGAACAAGAAGTGGTGATATCGATCCAGCAGCTGTTCAGTTTATTGCAAACAAAGAAGGCAAGAATATTAATGAGATGGTTGATATTTTAAATAAGAAATCTGGTATTCTCGGCATCAGTGGTGTATCAAGTGACTTCAGAGATGTAACTAAGGCTTCATTAGCTGGAAATCATAGAGCAGAGGTTGCTCTTGAGGCATTTGCTTACAGAGTTGCTAAGTATGTTGGTTCATATGTTGCAGCTATGAATGGTGTAGATGCTATCGTATTTACAGCTGGTGTAGGTGAGAATGATGCACCTATGAGAGCTAGAATTAGCAAGTATTTCACATACCTTGGAGTTACAATTGACGAAGAGGCTAATGATAAGTTTAGAGGTATTGAAGGTACAATTTCAACACCAGATTCTAAGGTTAAGGTTATGGTTATTCCAACAAATGAAGAGTTAAAGATAGCACAGGAAACATTAGAATTAGTAAAGTAGTTTAATAAATTATATGTTTTTGTATATTTTTGTTGACAAAACCACAACATATGGTTATAATGTTCAAGGTGCGATTTAAAGAGAGGTAATTATGCTTATTGATTTACATCCGCTTTTATCACAAACAGGTAAAGTAAATAAACTTGAAACAGAATTAGAGATGGATAAGTTTCAGTCGAGGTCAGGGACATACGCTATTGTTACTAAAAAGCCTATGATATTAGAATTTACTAATATTGGTGATGGTAAGGTAGAGATTAAAGCTGATATAGATATTGAACTTGATATTCCATGTGGAAGATGTTTAGAGTTAGTTCGCACACAATTAAAGATAGAAACTTTAAGAGAAGTAAACTTAAGTGGTACAGTTTCTGAAGAGGAAGCGGCATTAGATGAGACCGACTTTATAGAAGGTACAGATTTTGATGTTACCAAGTTTGCTTACGGTGAGATTTTGGTGAATTTACCTATGAAGGTTCTTTGTAGCGATAGCTGTAAAGGAATTTGTAATAGATGTGGCACAAATCTCAACCATGGAAGTTGTGGTTGTGATACCACAGAATTAGACCCAAGAATGGCGAAAGCCTTGGAGGTCTTTAAAAGCTTTAAGGAGGTGTAATCCATGTCTATTTGTCCAAAGAATAAAACTTCAAAAGCAAGAAGAGATAAGAGAAGAGCTAACTGGAAGATGACAGCTCCAAATCTTGTAAAGTGCTCAAAGTGCGGCGAATTAATGATGCCACATAGAGTATGTAAGGCTTGCGGAAGCTACAATAAGAAGGAAATCGTTGCAGTTGACTAATTACAACGAAACTATAAAAAAAGCGTAGTCTTTTAGACTATGCTTTTTTTATGTAAAAAAGGTTGATTTATATATATTATTTTAGTATAGTATCAGTTGTGACCTACAATTATAGGTGGAGGTAGAAAAGGTGATGGAAAAGACTATCGTGGCATTAGATGCTATGGGAGGAGATAATGCACCAGGTGAGATTGTTAAAGGCGCAGTAGAAGCTGTTTTAGCAAGCGAGCAGGTGATTGTTAAGCTTGTCGGCAAGGAAGATGTTGTTAATGAAGAATTAGCAAAATATGAGTACGACAAGGAGCGTATTGAGGTGGTTAACGCTACTGAGGTTATCCTTACAGAAGAGCCACCAGTTAAGGCGATTAAGTCTAAAAAAGATTCATCAATTGTTGTAGCTATGAATATGGTTAAACGTGGTGAAGCAGATGCACTTGTTTCAGCAGGAAGCTCAGGTGCTATATTAGTAGGAGGACAAGTGATTGTCGGCCGTATAAAAGGAATAGAACGTCCACCATTGGCTCCACTTATTCCAACAAAGGATGGGGTTTCACTTCTTATTGATTGTGGAGCAAATGTTGATGCAAGACCTAGTCATTTAGTACAGTTTGCAAAAATTGGTTCTATTTATATGGAAAATGTTGTAGGTATTAAAAAGCCTAGAGTTGCCATAGTTAATATAGGCGCAGAGGAAGAGAAGGGTAATGCATTAGTACATGAAACATTCCCAATGCTAAAAAATTGCCCGGATATTAATTTTATTGGTAGTATTGAAGCAAGAGATATTCCGGCTGGCTACGCAGATGTTATTGTATGCGAAGCATTTGTTGGTAATGTTATACTTAAGCTTTATGAAGGCTTAGGAGCAACGCTTATTGGTAAGGTTAAGGAAGGTCTTATGAGTACTTTGAGAAGTAAGATTGGTGCTTTACTTATTAAGCCAGCGTTGAAGAAGACTTTGAAAGCATTCCAGACAGAAGAATATGGCGGAGCGCCACTTCTTGGTTTAAACGGTCTAGTTGTTAAGACACATGGAAGTTCCAAGGCTGTTGAGGTTAAAAATTCTATATTACAGTGTATAACCTTTAAAGAGCAGAAGATTAATGATAAAATTAGAGAAAACATTAATTTACAGGAAAGCTAATCAAACAATATTTTAAATATGAAAGGAAGAGTTTTATTATGGAATTCGAAAAGTTACAGAACATCATCGCAGAGGTATTAAACATTGATGCAGAGGAAATCACAATGGAGTCAACATTTATTGATGATTTAGGAGCAGATTCTCTTGATGTATTCCAGATTATTATGGGTATCGAAGAGGAGTTTGATATTGAGATTCCTAACGAGGAAGCTGAGAAGATTTCCACAGTTGCTGATGCTGTTGAACAGATCAAGAATGCAATGAACTAATTAAAATTTCAGAAAATAAAATGATTTTTAGTAATAAGAATGGGGTAAAACGCTCCATTCTTATTACCGTATAGGGAAGGCATTGATATGAAGCAATTAAAAGAATTAGAAGAAATAAT
>JAFOCU010000382.1 GCA_017381055.1 Lachnospiraceae bacterium | reverse complement strand
GGTCTGGTCACCGGCGGCGATCTGCGGGATCAGCTGAAGGGCAATCTGCTGGGCGACCGCCTGCTGCTGCCCATCGTTATGCTGCGGGACAAGCAGAACGTCTTTTTGTCTCTTTTTGCAAAACATTTACCTATGAAATTAAGCAAATGTTTACGAAAGGAGTATGAATTTTATGTCTATATACAAAGTGGAAATATGTGGAGTAAATACTAGTAAACTCCCTATCCTTACCAATGCTGAAAAAGAAGAATTATTTGATAGAATCGACAAGGGCGATAAGGAGGCCAGAGAGCTTTTTATTAACGGCAACCTTCGTCTTGTCTTAAGTATAATACAGCGCTTTAGTAACTCCTCTGAAAATGTTGATGACTTATTTCAAATTGGATGCATCGGACTTATCAAAGCCTTAGATAACTTTAATCGTAATCTCAATGTGAAATTTTCAACTTATGCAGTGCCTATGATTATTGGTGAAATCAGACGTTATCTTAGAGATAATAATAGTATTCGAGTATCACGTTCTCTACGAGATACTGCTTATAAAGCAATATATGCTAAAGAAAATCTTATGAAGAAATCTCAAAAGGAGCCTACTTTATGTGAAATCGCTACAGAAATAGGTGTAGATAAGGAATCTATTGTAGCGGCCCTAGACGCAATACAAAGTCCAGTTTCACTATATGAACCTGTATATAATGATGGTGGTGATACTCTCTATGTTTTAGACCAAATAAGCGATAAAAAGAATAAAGAAGATAACTGGATAGAAGAAATAACATTAAACGAAGCCATAAGGCGACTTCCTGATAGAGAGAAGAATATTATAGACCTTAGATTTTTCAAAGGCAAAACCCAGATGGAAGTAGCAAATGAAGTAGGGATAAGTCAGGCTCAAGTAAGTAGGTTAGAAAAAAATGCATTAAAGTCAATGAAGAATTATTTGAGAGATTAAAAGTTTTAAATCCAAAAAGAAGCCACGTATGTTTAAACACACGTGGCTTCTTATAATTTTTATTATTGTAATTCTATATAGAAAAATCAAACTTAGCTCCTACTGTTTCACCTAGTACTGTATCCCAGTTTATATTCTTAATTTTTTCTATAAGTTCTTCTTCTGAAGAGGCTTTGATAACTGTTTTCTTTACTGAAGCTTCATCCTCTTTATTATATGGATTAGTCTTTTTCTCTTCTATTTTTTTCTTTTCAGTATTTTCTTCTCGCTTCTTCTCTATTTCTTTTTGTTTATCGCGCTTCTCTTGAATCTTATCTAAATATGATTGCTTCTTTTCAGAGAATCTCTCTATCTCTGCTAAAATAGTCATAGTACCATCATCATTTACAGAAATAGCCAACTTATTTATCATAGCATCGCCTGTAGCGCCCTCTTCCCATGCTCTATCAATGCCAAACTGTTCAAATATTCTATTAGACATATCAACAATAGACTGAACTTTTCTCATCTGCTCAGCAGCATAGTCTTCGTCATTAGCCATCCTTTCTAGCTCAGCACTAGAAAACATAACCGAATATTCTTTATTG
>JAFOCU010000381.1 GCA_017381055.1 Lachnospiraceae bacterium | reverse complement strand
CCATCCGAAGCAAGACCGAATAGAAAGCATAAGGTGGCCCGCTTCGCTTTCGGGTAGGTCGCTTGATTTTGTTGGTGACAGCAAAACTAGATAGATGATCATCGATAACATAACCCGGCTTATAGTTTTACTCATAAAAAACACGAAGCATTTTTGCTTCGTGTTTTTTGTATATAATTTTGTTGTTTTATCGATTTGTATATTTCTCTTCGCAGTATCTACAACGATAAATCTGCTTTGTTTCATCTGTTAAGTAGAAGATATGGTCTAATTCCTGCTCGATAGATGTTATACATCTAGGATTCTTGCACTTCAAAACGTTTTTAATTGACTTAGGAAGTGTAAGCTGCTTTTTCTCTACGATAGTAGAGTCATGGATGATATTAACTGTGATATTGTGATCTACATAGCCTAAAATATCTAAGTTAATTACATCGATAGGGCACTCAATCTTGATAATGTCTTTTCTGCCCATCTTGCCGCTTTTTGCGTTCTTAATAATAGCAACCTGGCAATCTAATTTATCTAAACCGAGGTACTTATATATTTCCATTGATTTGCCAGCCTTAATATGGTCTAAAACAAATCCTTCTTTTAAGCTTCCAACATTTAACATATTTCATACATCCTTTCTGAATTAGTTGTTATCTGTTAATCCAAGAAGTGTCAAGATGATAGCCATTCTTACGTATACACTATACTGAACCTGCTTGAAATATGCAGCACGTGGGTCATCATCAACCTCAACTGAGATTTCATTAACACGAGGAAGTGGATGGAGAACAAGCATATCCTTGTTTGCTAAATCCATCTTCTCTTTATCAAGAATATATGAATCCTTTAAACGAATGTATTCTGCCTCGTTGAAGAAACGCTCCTGCTGAACTCTTGTCATATAGAGAATATCAAGATCTTTTAATTTATCCTCCATATGTGTAACTTCTTCATAAGGTATATTGTTAGCATCTAATACATCTTCTCTAATGTAACTAGGAATTGTGAGCTCCTTAGGAGAGATAAGTACAAACTTAATATTCTCATATCTTACTAAAGATTTGATAAGTGAGTGAACTGTACGTCCAAACTTTAAATCACCACAAAGTCCAATTGTAAGATTATCTAATCTTCCTTTTAATGAACGGATAGTCATCATATCTGTAAGAGTCTGAGTTGGATGCTGATGTCCACCGTCACCTGCATTGATAACTGGTATACGAGACTTCATAGATGCAACAGCTGGTGCGCCTTCTTTAGGATGACGCATAGCACAAATATCTGCATAACATGAAACCATACGAATTGTATCGGAAACGCTCTCACCCTTAGATGCTGAGCTTGATGAAGCTGATGAGAAACCTAAAACAGAACCGCCTAAATTAAGCATAGCTGCTTCAAAACTAAGACGTGTACGAGTACTTGGCTCATAGAATAATGTAGCAATTTTCTTTCCCTTACAAACTTCACTGTATTTTTTAGGGTTTTTCTCAATATCGCTAGCTAAATCGAGTAACTTTGTAGTTTCTTCTACTGTAAAATCCAAAGGATTTAATAAATGTCTCATAAGACACATCCTTT
>JAFOCU010000380.1 GCA_017381055.1 Lachnospiraceae bacterium | reverse complement strand
TTTAATAAGATTTCCAATAGCTCAGTGTCTCCATTTTCCATTGCTTCATTTATTGCTTGCTCTAAATTTTCTCTATTCACCATATTTATTCATTCCTCCTTTAATTTCTGCTATTTTACGTTCTATTTGCTCTAAATCTTTTTGCAATGATTCTTTTCGACGTTCAAGCACAATTAATGTATTATATTTTTCTTCTTCATTCATATGGAATCCTCCGTTTATTTTTGTGCGGATTAAGCATAAATGTCACGTCAATTGGACATATATACGTATCTATACTGTCAAACGTACTTACGATATCTTTAATCGTACTGGGATGTAATCGCTTATCTTGATTTAAATGCAGAAATCTTCCTAAGTAAGACTCTGATTTCACTATATCGTCTTTTGGTCTTTTGAATTTAAAAATACCCTCAGAGTCTTTGAGAGTGAAGCATATACAACCGTCGTGAGTAAATGCTTTTTCAATCTCGACCAAATACATTTCATCAAAACATATGAAATCACTCATATTAGATTCACCTCCTCTGCTCTATCGTCGATAGCTCCCATCAAGATTAATACTCTCGTTATTACCTCGTACAATTCATCACTACACATATCAATAACATCGACAGTACTATAGACAAAATCCGTTAAGAATAATAATTCATCTTGTAAATAATCCATTTCACCGTATTGTACTTGATATATATCAACGACATGATATAGTAAGTCATTGAGACTATACGGGTCTAATTCTTCTTCATATGCATTTTCACGATAATATATTAGTTCTTCTACTAATCTGTTTCTTATGCTCGCGAATCTACTTTTCATTATTTAATCACACTCCTATATTGTAATTTTTTTCTTCTCTGATTTTCTTCATTTTTTATCACGCTCCCTATTATCTCCTCTTCAATAATATACTTATAGTCATACTTAACACTTTCACATTTTATCACTCTCTATAAAATAGTATGCGCCTAATATATTGACTTATAGTCTCATATGCTGGCTTATCATTCATCAATCGTTCAAACTCTTCAGGTGTTAACCTGATACCTATTTGTCTTGTCTTATTGGTTTTCATTGCTTAACAACTCCTTTTTTAAAAAAAAGTGTATTTTTAGTATATACGATATTCTCTATCTTCTAACAACTACACTTCACTATTATTATTATATAGTCGTTATCTTGTGTTTTTGGTGTGGTTAAGTCGAGTGTAATATTTTTTATCTCCCAGATATTTGTAGGTTTCATTATCAGGATTCTGATTAGTCTTATTTAATGGTGGATAATAATATAAACTATTAATATAATCTATAACCAAGTATATGTCTGGGTTATAACTTATAGGGAATGGAACGTTCTCCACTATATTATAGTAAAGCGTTCTGCAAGTAATACTGCAAAATAAGTCACCATCGATTATTTTACTTCCACAATAGCTACATTCTCTAAAATGCTTAACTGTTTTATAATTGTTTATTGCTAATGGTATGGATAGTTCATCATTATTTAAACGTGTTAAGGTTGGAATGGTTGTTACTGGTTGAGCCACACTATCACGGTTATAGTCTTCAGGAGTAAAAGAATATTTGATATTTAATAACGTATACTCTGTACAATAACGTTTAATATACTTCATTAGGATAGTTGGAGTATCAGTAAACTGATTAACCTCTAAGTATGTTTGATAATCTATTTTTCTGCCAGTGAATTTTTTATCTGTAACATTTAGTTGTCCCTCTGATATAACAGGTATACGAGAACCACTCATAAGTTTTTTATCCAACGCTTTATTATCCTCAGTGTTTACACTTTGACCCATCATAAAATATTCACGAGGATTAATAGATATCCTATCTAAGAATCTACGTATCAGTTTCTTACGTCGTAGTCCCTGACTGCTATTTAAATCATAGAAACCTCTGAAATATAAATAAAATAAATCATTAGCCGTACCATTAGGAATATAATACTCTTTCATAGCTAT
>JAFOCU010000379.1 GCA_017381055.1 Lachnospiraceae bacterium | reverse complement strand
GGCTTCCTTATATGAATCATAATCCACTTCAAACACTTGATTTTTCAAGATTTCTCTGTACTCAAGCTGTTCCTGTGTTGGTTCTTCTTCAACCACCGGCTCATCTTCTGTAGTCTGTTCTTCTGTAGTTTCCTCTGTATCTGTTTCAACCTCAGTGGTCGTCTCTATACTTGTTGTTTCAGTTTTCTTTTCTTTCTTATTATCATTTCCACCACAACATATTAGCACTATAATAAGTCCAATAACAATTAGCGCTGTTCCTACACCAACACCACTCCAAATTAAAACTTTTTTCTTGTTCATGTCCTTCTCCCTTTCTGTACACCTACTCTACTTCAAGCATCCCTCTATCTCTTCTCTAGTAAACCAACCCTTGATTATACGGAAATTACCTTTCTTCACTAAATCATAATACTCATCTTTTGTAATTTCAACTTCGCCATCTTCTGTACCCTTATAATATCTATTCAGCCCATCTTTTTTGTACTCTCCCCACTCAACTCTAATGTAATACAATAACTCTAATTCGTTATTGTCATTTAATGTTCTATACGATGTAATATGATCTCCACCATTACTATCTTCATTACGATATATATTTTCTCCCGGTATATATTCGTAACCATGATTTCCTCCTGCACCCCATCCCCATTGATCCATCAGCTGATATACTTTGCCATCTTTATATGTATAAAAGTTTATTGTACAATCACCTATCTGGCATACTAAATCTAATGTATCATCACCATCAAAATCAATTAATGCATAACTTGTAGATACATCACCGTACTCTAACTCAAGCCATTGTTCAAACTCTTCTATAATCTTTAAATATGTTTCTCTGCAGCCAGCATCACTTACTTTTACCAATTCCGGCTTTTCCAAAATTTCAGTAACACTATACATACCTTCTTCACTAGCAAGATTTTCAAATGCGCCTTCAACCACTTCTTCTGCATATTTTTCAGCTGTAATCTCCTTATCATCAAGATAATAGTGCACATAATCTTCTCCTAGATTCTCACCATCATCTGGAACCCCATTATTATTTACATCATCAAAAAATGTCTGCTTAAGGACCTTCTGATTATTAACCACTTTTTCTCCATTAAGTTCTACACTAATATACGTCTCATACATTATAACTCCAGCGTAATCAGTATTATAATTTCTAATAATCTTCTTTCCTGGTATAAAATCATATCCGTGATTACCGCCTGCACCATAACCCCAGTCATCTATAAGCTTATATACCTTGCTATCCTTGTATGTATACATAGTAATTCCACTATTTACATCAAAAAACAATTCTGGTATATCATCCCCATCGTAATCCACTAACGAGCAGTCCACCTCTGAGTATCTATATGCTGAATAATACAGATTTATCATATGCAGATACGCTTCCTTATATGAATCATAATCCACTTCAAATATTTGTTCTTTCAACATTTCTCTATATTCAAGATTTTTTTCTGTTGGATAAGCATTAACAGACGGCTTATTTTCTGTAGTTTGTTCTTCTGTAGTCTGCTCTTCTGTCGTTTCCTCTGTATCCATTTCAATCTCAGTTGTCGTCTCTACACTTGTTGTTTCAATTTTCTTTTCTTTCTTATTATCATTTCCACCACAACATATTAGCACTATAATAAGTCCAATAATAATTAGCGCTGTTCCTACACCAATTCCGCCCCAAATCAAAACTTTTTTCTTATTCATATCCTTCTCCCTTTCTTCCTGTACATTTAATACTTTATCATACAGTAAATTTCTTTAGCTAATTTAGATATCAAAAGTTCTATATTCATCCTACATTGTCATATTGTACAACTTTATACTATATCTTTCACGGTAGCGAAGAATATTTAGATTTTCTTAATACTTTGCTAAATACTAGTGATTTTTCAACACGATGTTGAAAAAAGGCGAATAGCACCATGGACGGTGCGTATGAGCCGGTCACGTCCGTTATATTAAACCTAAATCAAAGTATTTAGAAAATCAAATATTTGTAGCATGTGAAAATATAGTATAAAGATTGTATAATATGACTCATCAAGCATAAATAGAACTTTTGATATCTATAATTGCGCATAAAGAAATTTACTTCTCCGCCCTATCACGCATATACTTTAAAAAGTTCCTATCCCAAAGGCCAACTACTTCATTATCTCTAGCCAGCTCCATAGCCTGCTTTGTAAATCTACTATTAGTAACTACCAAGCAGCTATCACAATCATAGTGCTTCATAGCTGATATAGCTTCCTGCACTGCCTTTACGCCAACAGGTTTTGCATACCTTTTACACTGCACAGCAATATTTTCCCCGTTTTTCGAAGCAATTATATCTGCACCAAAATCACCTGTTGTCTTGGTCATTTCTATGACCTCATATCCATTGCCGCGAATAACTGCTGCCACAAACTCCTCAAACTGAGCGCCCGTCATATTATCGATTTCTTCCAAGGTTCTATCTGCTCCCTTTGGTGTCAGCTTCATTATCTTAAGCATCCACCTACAAAAACTCAATAATATAATCAACACTCCTAATGCTATTAGGAGTGTTGACAGTTCAAGGTTATTCCAATAATTTGCTATTTTTGTTACAAATTCATCCATATATACCCTCAACTAATATTTAATTTGTTATGAATTTCCCTCTTCTTTTTTAGCAAATACATGCTTTAAAGCCTGTAAGCCAAATATAACTGCTCCACCTATAATAAAGAATACTACATTAAATGTATCCATATTAAGTGCAGCTTTTGGTGTATCTAAATTTGTAGGTCCCATTACTATTGAATAAAGTGATCCAAGCATCATACCTACGATAGTATAAAGTGTAGCTGTTCTAGCCTTTTCTAATGCTACTTTCAATCCCTTTATAGTTGTAAATACACCTGCAATCATTCCAAAACCAAATATTGAAAGTCCTACCACGTACTTAAATTCCATATTAAGGAATCCATGTACAGCATCCATTACCGGCTGATATACTCCAAACACTAAAAGTATTGTAGAACCAGAAATTCCTGGTAAAACCATTGCAGAAATTGCAAACATAGCTCCTACAAATAAAAGTATTCCGCCTACAACATCAAATCCGCCCCACGCAAGACTTATATTATTAGCCCCACCTGAAAAATATGTGATTGCAACTACTATACCAGCTCCAACCAATGCCCATACTGCATTATAATATTTTCCTTTAAATGCTTTCTTCTCTTCCACAAAAATAAGTGGAATAGCAAATAATACAAATCCTAAGAATAACGAGCTAATCTCATAAATATTCTTCTCAAATACCGCTGTGATAACAAGTACCGCCGAGCAAAATCCTGTTATCCAACCAATTCCAAGCTTAATAAGAAACTTAAATGCCTTAATTCTCTTTTCTTTATCTCTTGAAGCTATATCGTTTAAGGAATTGATAAAATCATCATATATTCCCATTAAAAACGCTATAGTTCCACCCGAAACTCCTGGCACACTATCAGCAAGTGCCATTAGAAAGCCACCTAAAATAACTAAAAACATATTAATTCTCCTTCATATAGACCTTTATAGCCTCATACAATTTGTTCATTTCCTCATCTGTTCCTATAGTAATTCTTAAATAATCCTTTATAGCTGGATTATTCCAGTGACGAACATAGATGTTTTTCTCTCTTAAATACTCAAAAAGCTTTGTCATATCATATTTCTTATGAGTTACAAATAAGAAATTCGCCTTAGAATCAGGGAATTCAAATCCCATCTCAGCCATTATCTTCTTAGCTTCTTCTCTTGTATTGATAATCTTCTTACATGTTTCCTCAAAGTACTGTCTATCCTTAACAGACTCAACACCTGCCATAATAGATGGCATATTCATAGTGTAAGAATTTATAGAATACTTAACATCCTGCATAGCCTGGATAAGCTTCTTATTACCTATGGCAAAGCCAATTCTCATACCAGCCATAGAACGAGATTTAGAAAACGTCTGTACTACAAGTAAATTCTCATATTTCTTAGTAAGTTTAATAGCTGAAACACCACCAAAATCAATGTATGCCTCATCAACTATAACTACAGAATCACTATTATGCTCCATTATATCCTCTACAAAGCTTAATGGCTCATATATAGATGTTGGTGCATTTGGATTAGCAAAAATGATTCCACCATTTTCCTTATAGTAATCTGTAGCATTAATCTTAAAATCTGCAGATACCTTAGGTGTCTCATATTTCACACCATATAAATCCGCCCATACTGGATAAAACGAATATGTTATATCAGGGAAAAGAATAGGCTTATCTGAATTAAAGAATGTGATAAACGCATTGGCTATTACATCATCAGAGCCTACACCCACAAACACCTCGTCCTTTTCCACGCCATAGAATGCTGCAATCTCTTCTACAAGCTTACCTACTGTTGGATCTGGATATAATCTAAATCTATCAGAGTCCATATTCTCAATAACTGCTTTCACTCCTGGCGCTGGTGGATATGGACACTCATTTGTATTTAACTTAACCATATCTTGTTTATTTGGCTGTTCTCCAGCCACATATGGAACAACTTTTCTTATATTATTTTCCCATGCTCCCATAACTGCCTCCTATAAACCGAATTCCTCAGCGAGCTTCTTAAAGCTTGGAAGTGAACGCTCAATTGTCTCATAAGCTACACAGTATGCTATTCTTACATAGCCTGGACATGCAAACGAGCTTCCTGGTACCATAAGAATGTTATAAGCCTTAGCCTTATTACAGAATTCCTTTTCATCCGCAACTGGAGACTTAACGAATAGATAAAATGCTCCCTCTGGCTTAATACATTCAAAACCATACTCCTTCAAGCTTCCATATAAAAGCTCTCTATTTCTATTATAATAATCAATATCCGTCTGCTCATCTATAACCTTCGCTACTGCTCTCTGAATAAGAGATGGCGCATTTACGAAACCTAAAATTCTATTAGCAATGCTTGCTGCTGCAAATACATTCTGATAATCTGGCATTTCTGAAGGAATAACTAAGTATCCAATTCTCTCACCTGGAAGTGAAAGTGACTTACTAAATGAATATCCCACAACTGTATTTGCATAATACTTCGTAAGATATGGCACCTCTACTCCATCGTAAGCAAGCTCTCTATATGGCTCATCAGAAATCAAATAAATCTCTGTGCCAAATTCCTTCTGCTTATCTTCCATTATCTTAGCAAGCTTCTTAATAACCTCTTCTGAATATACAACACCAGTTGGATTGTTCGGATTATTAATAATAACAGCTTTAGTTTTAGCTGTAATCTTTTCCTCAAACTCTGCTAAATTTGGCATAAATGTTTCAGTATCCGGAGAAACCTCCACAAGCACGCCATCGTAATTATTTATATATGAGCGATACTCAAGGAAATATGGTGCAAATGCAATTACCTCATCTCCAGGATTGAGAAGTGTCTTAAGTATTACATTAAGTCCACCTGCTGCTCCTACTGTCATTATAATATTATCTTTAGAAAATGATGTTTCAAATCTTCTGTTAAGAGATGTCGCGATAGTTTCTCTAACATCCTCATAACCTGCATTATTCATATATCCATGAACGAATGTAGACTGTTCTTCGTCAAGAATCTCTTTAATAGCTGCATTTAAGCCTGCTGGTGCAGGTACATTTGGATTACCAAGGCTGAAATCATATACATTCTCAGCGCCAAATTCTGCTGCTAATCTCTTGCCCTCTTCAAACATCATACGAATTGCTGAATTGTTATTTACAAGACCTACCATTTTATTTGCTATCATATTTATTACCTGGCCTTTCTTCTTTTCTTACTTAAAGTATTAAAGTCTATATAAATATACTACATTTTCAATATTCAGTCCATAGGCTTTTTTACTCTTTTTTCTTAATTTTATGGCTGTTGATGATATTTTTTTAATGTGTTATACTTAGTTCATTGTTTTGACATAAATATATAAAGCAACTTTAATATAATATTATTTTCTTCTGCTATTGGAGGTTTATCTTGAAAAACAAAGAAAAATTAATGAATACACTTAATAAAATATTTTTTATAGCTACAATAATTTGGATGGTTGTTATATTTATTTTCTCCCACCAAACAGGTACTACGTCACAAAGCTTTAGTGGCGGTATAACAGAAGCTATTGTTAAAATCATTATGGATGACTTCGAATCCTTATCTGCCTCTGAGCAGCTTAAAATCCTTGAAACAACAAACTTTATCATAAGAAAAGGGGCACACTTTACCGAGTACGGCATCTTAGGTATGTTCACCATACTTACACTTCTTACATACCTTTACAAGGATACCACAAGATACATAAAATATAAGACCAAGAAACTTCTGTTAACAAATAGCGTATATTCAATAATCATATCCGCTCTCTATGCTGTATCTGATGAAATACATCAAAGCTTTACTGCAGACCGTTCACCTGCTATTCTCGATGTAGTTATTGATAGCAGCGGAGCATTATGCGCAATTATATTTACATCAGTAATGTTTTATTTGCTCTTTATAAAAAAACTTAAAAACAATAAATAACCTATTGAAACCAATATAAAAGAAGCGAAACTATAATAGTTTCGCTTCTTTTTATGTATCACTAGAATCCCTTGATTCTAATTCTTTGTTCTTCACTGATAAACTGATCAATAACTGGTGTAGATGTCATCTTACATCCGTATAACACTCTTGTCTCCTCTTCTACTGTACGTGCAACTGTAACACTTATAGTATAATTTATATTTCGAGCACTGAAATTAATCTTAACTGTTTGACCAATAGTACATCGAGGTGAATCTTTACTAATAACAAACGCTAATCCATTATTAGAAATATCCCTAATAAGAACATCTCCATAGCCTGCAATATTACCTTTAATATCTAATGGCAAACGATAGTTATTACGTCTATTGTACTCAACTCCATCAAGAACAGAACGCACCAAAACAAAGTTTCGTCCATTAATAACTGCATTACTAACTGCAACCTTCTTCCAAAGAAGTGGTTTACCCTCTCTCTGTAAGTATACTAAATTAATTACATTCTCATTATTCTTGAACGACAATGCCTTACCATCTATAATAACTGGATACAATATGAGTCCACTCTTGGATACCTGTGCAATTTGTACATCTAAATATAACCTCTCAGCTCCAGCCTCGAACTCTAACTGAAGCGAACTGTCAACCGCTAACTCATTAAGCTTCATAAAAATCACCTTTCAAGTCTATTTCTCACAATCGTATATATTCATATTATATGTGATTTTTAATATAATTTCAAGCGCAATTTTCCTCCTTTATTCCGGTCCTGTTCCTTATTTAATAAAAACATTGGTCTTTTGTTAAATAAGATTAAATTTATCACAAGCTTTAACTTCACATACAGTACCGTTTATCTCAAACCACAAACTTACATCGCTATTATTCTTTATATATTCCTTTATGATTTCAATCTTATCCATAGCTTTAAGATACTCTACTATCTCTATAGTTGTCATAGGAAGTATATCCTCATTCTCACTGATAACCTTGAAAACATCTTCCATAATTCCCCATCTATCTGCCACATCCAAATCATAGCTATGGCCTACAATTTGAAATAAACCAAGCTCTTCATCTGTTTCTAAAAACTCCTTAGTCAAACCTTCAAGCTTATCAAAATGATGAAAGAATGTTGCTTTCCAACTATAATAATCAGCAGGTAAAGAAAATGAACCAGTTTCTTCTGAGATTCTTCCATATGAAAAACCACATTCCTGTACACATGTCTTAATCAGTTCACTATAATAATGAAACGGAAGTGCAAAACCCTTAATTTCCTTGCCGAATATTTTCTCTAAATTAGCTTTATCCTGAGATAATTCAGCAAAAATTTCTTCCTTTGATAAATTTTCCATGTATGGATGATTAAGCGTATGACTGGCAACTTCATGTCCCTTATACAAATCTACTACAATATCTGTTTTAAGTCTTTTAACAACAAGTCCACTTTCATGTGTCCATTCAAATTCTCTCTCCATTAATCCCGAGTTAAGATTAAACGTACCCTTAAGACCATATTTATTTAATAATTCCACAAAACGGATATCTTGCAATACGCCGTCATCATATGTAACATTAAACGCCTTTTTCTTACCATTTGGATATAGTTTTCGAATCATATTCATCTCTACATTTTCTCCTATATGATAAAAACCTTCCCGCGCGCTGCCTGCTCTGGAAGGTTTTTTCTAGTCTGCTCAACCACTCTGTTTGCTTATTTTTTAGTCTTCGCTTACCTGCGCTAACTTAGCTGCCTGATCTGCTGCTATAAGCGCATCGATAATCTCCTGAATATCACCATTCATAATCTGATCAATCTTATATAATGTAAGCTTAATTCTATGGTCAGTCACACGTCCCTGTGGGAAGTTATATGTTCTAATCTTC
>JAFOCU010000378.1 GCA_017381055.1 Lachnospiraceae bacterium | reverse complement strand
GAGCTGAAGCTGATGCAGTCGGATGCTATTGCAGCAGTTTTAGAGGAGAGATACGAGAGTGGAGATAGAGAGTTCTTAAGATTTATTGACGAATATTCTGGAACAAGAGATGACAGTGATGTGGAGGAGGCTATATTGACCTTGTATACATATGCATCAAGTTATCCTAATCCAGAGAAGTGGCTTTTGAGTCTTTGTGATATGTACAAGGAGGAGAATTCCCATATTTGGTTAGATATAGTGGCAGATAGTATAAAGGAGCAGCTAAAGGAGTGTGCCAAAGCTGCTAGAACTGCTCTAGACCTTAGTCGTACACAGTTGTTTGATAAATATGAGGGCTTATTAAATAGTGAATATGAATGCGTCAGTAAGATGCTAGAGGCAGAGGGATACGATGAAATCGGTAAGCAGGTAAAAGCTATGGATTTTGCCAGAATGCCTATTATGAGGGGTCTCTCAGCTGAGGATGAACTTGTCAAAAAGAGAATTTCTAATTTACGAGAGAGCTACAAGAAGACTATAAGAAAGCTTTCTAGTAAGTATTTTAGTAGATCATACGAGGATATGGTTTCAGATGTGACAGGCAGTTTTGCGGTAGTTCAGACATTGGTTGATTTAGTTTTGAGATTTGCTAAGGAATATAAAAGAATAAAAGCAGATAAGGACTTAGTAGACTTTAGTGACCTTGAGCATTATGCATTGGAGATACTTGTTTCTGAGGATGAAGAAGGTAGATTTGTTCCCACAGAAACAGCTCTAGCTTTATCTAAGGATTTTTACGAGATTATGATAGATGAGTATCAGGATAGTAACCTTGTTCAGGAGATTATCTTAAATGCAGTGGCAGGACGTGGCGTGGATGCATCTAACGTATTTATGGTAGGAGATGTTAAGCAGAGTATCTATAAGTTTAGATTGGCTAGACCAGAGCTTTTCCTTGGAAAATATGAGACATATACTACTATGGATAAGGATGATACTGAGCTTCCTGATGGTAATGGAAAGATAATATTATCTAGTAACTTTAGAAGCAGATATCAGGTGCTTGATTTCGCCAATATGATATTTAAGCAGATTATGGTAAAGGAGCTAGGAGGTATAACTTATGATGAGGAAAATATGTTATATCCAAAGTTTCCTTATGAACCAGGCGATGAAGCTTCGTATAAAACAGAGATTCTCTTTGTGGATACAGGAGAAGATAAAGACGATGACGATAGCTTAGAGGAAGAATCTTTTGATAAAATAGAGCTTGAGGCTGCGATGACAGCTGACAGAATTCTAGAGCTTGTTAATGGTAAGAATGGCCAACCACCTATGATGGTCTTTGATAAGGAAGTTAAGGGAATGCGTCCTATATCTATGGCTGATATTGCCATACTTTTAAGAAGTACTGCAAGATACGCGGAAGTGTATACTCAGGTGCTTATGTCAAAAGGAATTACAGTGACCACAAGTCTTAGAGATGGTTATTTTGATACTTTTGAGATAGGAGCTATTCTTGATATGCTCTCAGTCATTGACAATCCTAGACAGGATATTAAGCTGGCAAGTGTTCTTAGAAATATATTTGGATTGTCGGAAAATATGTTATCTGATATAAGAATCGGAGGACAGGGTAGCTTTTATGAGGCGTTTGCTAATTATAATGGTATATATGGTAGCATTATTTTAGATATAAAGGAGAAGCTTAAGAGTTACCGCGCTATGGTGTCTTATACATCTATATATGATTTGATTTGTCATATTATAGAGGATACTTATTTTAGACAGTTTATCTCGGCAACAAGTGTTGGCAAAAAAAGAATGGCTAACGTGGAGATGCTTTTAGAAAAGGCAAAGGCTTATGAGGATGGACCATATAGTGGACTCTTTAACTTTGTTCGTTATATTGAGAAATTAAAGCAGTACAAGGTAGAACAGGGTGAAGCTAATCTTACAAATGAGAATGATGATTCTGTAAAACTTATGACTATTCATAAGAGTAAAGGTCTAGAATATCCAGTTGTGTTTGTAGCTGGTATGGGCAAAAAAATGAATATGCAGGATGTGTCAAAGAAGTTAGTTATTCATCATACAATGGGTATAGGTATTAATAAAATAGACGTTGATAAGCGTGTAAGATATAAGACACTTCTTAAGGAGATAATAGGCAATCAGATTAAGCTAGAAAATATGGCTGAAGAGCTTAGAGTTTTATATGTTGCTCTTACAAGAGCTAGAGAGAAACTTATTCTTACAGGTGTTGGAAATGTTACTAGCAAATTGGAGAAATATGAGCATTTAGAAGGTGTTAGTGGAGTAGAGCTGTCCTCTAGTCTTATAAGTGGTGCAAGTTCTTATATGGATTGGATAATAATGTCTATAATTCGAGGTATTGATGAGGAGCTATATGAGTTTAAACAAATATCTCCAGCGTCTATTGTATACAATAAAATGGTACAGGTAGCATCAACTGACAGTTATAGAAATGCATTGTTAAATTGGGACACTGATAAGGTATATAATGGAGATATACGAAAGGAAATTGAAGATATATTTGCCTATAAGTATATGTATAATGAGGAGTGTAACCTTCGTTCTAAGATGAGTATTTCTGATATTAAGCATATGTTTATGAAGCTTGAATTTGAGGAGGAAGGCCTTGTAGAAAAGGTGCAGTATGAAAAGAAAAATACTGAGGAGATGATTTCTTCTGAAAATGGAGCAAAAAGAGGTACGGCATATCATAGAGCCCTTGAGCTATTCGATTATGATTTGGATATTGCTGATGAATCAGACATTAAGAGTATGCTTGATAACATAGTAAGCAAGGGTCTTATGAGTGAGGAAGATATTAGTCTTATAAATTGTACAAAGCTTTATAGTTTTGCTAATTCTAATCTTGGTCTACGCATGAAAAATGCTCATAAAGAGGGTAGGTTATACAGAGAAAAACCATTTGTAATGGGTGTGCCAGCCTGTGAAATTAATTCGGAGGAATATAAGAGTCAGGAGCTAGTAGTGGTTCAGGGTATTATCGATGCTTGGTTTATAGAGGATGATAAGATAGTTGTTGTTGACTATAAAACGGACAGTGTTAAGAATATCAAGGACTTAGATGCTAGATATAGAAGTCAGCTTGAGTATTATGGGCAGGCGCTTTCAAAGATTACAGGTAAGCAGATTAAGGAATTGGTAATTTATTCTACAAAGTTTGACAGTGAACTTATACTTTAAGTAATGGAATATGTATAAATAAATATATACAGGATAAAATGAACTAGGGATGTGTTTTACGTCCCTAGTTTGTTCGATTCTACGGATTGCTACGTACTTCATACTCTCGCAATCCTACACAACATATTAAGGGGAGGGAAATATGGGAGGGAAAAATAAAAAAATAGACCTTTCAAAGATTAAGCCAGAAGAGCAACTGAAGTATGAAATAGCTACTGAATTAGGGCTTTTAGATAGGGTTATGGAAAATGGATGGAAGTCATTGACT
>JAFOCU010000054.1 GCA_017381055.1 Lachnospiraceae bacterium | reverse complement strand
TCATTTACACGATTCTTACGCCAATCAACAATATAGCTGTTAACCTTATCTCCTAATTCCTTGCAGCTCTCAAGAGCAACAATCCCTAAAGGACCTACTGGTATAGTTTCTAAGTTTTTCTCGTTTGGCATTTGTGGTAACCTCCAATTTTTCTTTGATATAATAAAATAATATATTCCTTAAATTTTATAACATTATCTTGAGTTTTAGTCAACAGATAAAGCCATAAAAAAAGAATCAAATGTGATACAAAACTATCATCTGAGCTTCATTCGCAAATCGTCTCCGTAAATCTTTAGAAGAGTATAGTTGCTTGTTATTCTGGAGAAAACTCGTTCTGAATATGTGGAGCGAAGTTCTGCTAAAGAAAGATTAGTTGATATAATAACTGACTTTCTTCTAAGATGACGCTCATTAATGCAATTAAATAGGGCAGAGGCAGTAAAGGAATTGACCATCTCTGTGCCTAAGTCGTCGATTATAAGTAAGTCACAGTCTAATATATTGTCTGCTAAATCTTTGCCTTCAAGATTATCATTTTTCTTAAATGTATTGTTAGCTAAGATTTCAAATAATCGAATAGATGAAACATATATTACAGAATTAGAATTCTCAATAAGCTCCTTGGCTATACAATTTGTAAGGAAAGTTTTTCCTACACCAGTTGGGCCGTAGAGATAAAGGCTTCTGTAATCTGTTTTAAAGTTATCTATATATTCACGACAAGTCTTAACTACATCGTGCATATTTTCAAGTGGAGTCAAATTAGTTATGGAATCTCTTGTCTGGTTATCATAGTGACCAAAGGAGAAGGTTGAAAAGTTTTCTTTTTCCAATATCTCTTTGATGTTAGATTGCTCATAAAGAATCTCAATAATAGAGTTTTTAAGGCAATTACATTTGCTCTGACCTATATAACCTGTATCCTGGCACTTGCTACATGTATATTCCATAGCAAGGTAGTCCTCGGAATAACCATTTTGACGCAAAAGTGAAGCCTTTTCTTTTGAAAGGGCTTCTATTTCTGCTTTTATATCCTCTAATGTACCAGTGCCTTCAAGAAGCATCTTTTTGGCACCTTGTATAGAGATAGAAGATATAGTATCATTTATCTCTTTGATACGAGGGATTTTACTATATATTTCAGCATATCTATCATCTAGCTGACGCTTGTGAGCAAGCCTTGTTCTGTCATACTCTCTCATAAGAGCATCGTATTGTGATACTGTTAATCCCACGAATTATCTCCTTCTAAGTAAATCTCTCTCTAAAGCCGCATAGTCATATTCGCGTTGAGTAGAGAAGTTGTTAAAGCTATTTTTTGTAGCTGTTTTTGAAGTAGCAGTTTCTTTTGCCTTAGTTTCGTGTACTGCATCAAGAGTCTTAATGTCAGCAAGAGTCTTAACTCCATTTTTAAGCCATCTTTGAAGGATGGAATCAGCGTACTGGAAGCTAGGCTGATGTATTGTGTTAATAGTGCGGTTGCAGGCATCTAAAATCATATCTAGAGGGAAACCGTACTCGTCTGTCCATTTAACAACAAATTCTTGTTCTGTAGCAGCAAGATTTCTGCCTGATAGGCCAAAAGCCTTCATAATAGGGTAAGAGTTGCCCTTCATAGTTGCCATCTTAGCTTTTGCCATATCGACAGTTGTAATGTTTTCCTTGGCCCAATTTAAAGCAACCTTTTCGATAT
>JAFOCU010000053.1 GCA_017381055.1 Lachnospiraceae bacterium | reverse complement strand
CTGTATGCCGATGCGGAAAAGCAATATTTTGACGGACTGGCGGGCGTTCTTGCGGCGGAACTGCGGGAAGGTGAGCCGTGTCCGGTCTGCGGATCGAGAGAACATCCGGCTCCGGCGGTATCTGCCGGGGAAACGGTGACCCGTGCGGGGCTTGGAAGCTAGAGAACTTCTTAAGAAGGTTGGTCTAGAGGATAAAGAGAATGCATATCCATGTCAGTTATCTGGTGGACAGCAGCAAAGAGTTGCAATAGCTAGAGCATTAGCTATGAAACCACAAATATTATTCTTTGATGAGCCTACAAGTGCTCTTGACCCAGAAATTACAGCGGAGATTCTTAAGGTTCTTCGTCAGCTTGCAGAGGAGAAAATGACTATGGTTATTGTTACACATGAGATTAATTTTGCCAAAATGGTGGCAGATAGAGTTATTTTTATGGATGATGGTGTAATCGTAGAAGAGGGCAAGCCAGAAGATGTAATTGATAATCCTAAGAATGAAAGAACTAAGATTTTCTTGCAAAAGCTAGAAAAATAGAAATTATGTAAACTAGATAGCGTGAAACGTTAGATAAAAGTGAACCCTAGGATATATTGCTTTTGAAAAAGTGATATCCTAGGGTTTGTCTCTTTAATAGTCAATGTAATAATAAAATTATCATCTAAAGGTATTAAGATTTATATAAAATATGTCGATAACATATTTAGGATAATAATATGAACCCGCCATGGAAGGTAGGTTAGTGTTTGGTTATGGACGAGAAAGGATGTGGAAGCCATGATTATTAGTTCAAGTGATGTATCTATGTCATCAAATAGGAATTTTGCAAGTATAAGCTATGAGCAAAGTGAATCTTTAACTGTCAGAGCGGGTAGTGATGATGCTGCAAGAATAACAATTTCCCCAGAATCTATAAATTTGCTAGAGCAATTAAAGGAAGCTAAGGACGATATAGAGGAGAAGGCTAAGAAGGCTGCTGAAAATAATATGAAAAATAGTCTAAAGGCTATGATAGAAGAGCAGGCGAGAAGAGCAAAGGAGGCAAAAAATAAAAAGCCATACGATTTGGAAAATGAAAAGGATTGGAAGATAAAGACCCTAAAAAAGATTATAGAAATGCTTACAAGTATTCAGGATAAGAGGCTTGGAAGGAAAAGTAAAAAAGCCAAGCCTGAAATGTTAGATAAACGTTCAAATTCTGATATAAGTAATACTTCTTGGCAAGGAAATGGGCAGGTGGCAGGTTTTAGTAAAGGGCAAAACGCATCACAGGTTGTTAATGGAAGTGCTAGTACAGGCACAGGAGGGACTACATGGATTAAGCATGTAGTTAAGTCTTCATTTGTTGCAGAGGTGGAAAATACAGCGTTTTCAACAAATGGTGTAGCTAGAACTGCCGACGGAAGGGAGATAAGCTTTAATGTAGAACTTGAAATGTCAAGAAGTTTTATGGCTGTAAATGAATCTTATGTTCAAAGTATAGAGATTTTAAGGGATCCTCTTGTTATTAATTTGGGAAGCGAAGTTGCAAGCTTGTCAGATCAGAAGTTCTATTTTGACATAGATGCAGACGGAAAGATGGATGAGATATCATATCTTGAAGGAAATAGTGGGTTCTTGGCTCTAGATAAGAATAATGATGGGGAAATAAATGACGGATCTGAATTGTTTGGTACAAAATCAGGGGATGGATTTAAAGACTTGGCTATGTACGATGAAGATGGTAATGGGTGGATAGATGAGGCCGATAGTGTATTTGATAATCTCAAAATATGGACAAAGAATTCAGATGGTACTGATAGCTTAATAGCTATTGGAAAAGCTGGGGTGGGAGCAATTTATCTCGGTAGCGCCACTACCCAGTTTTCGATTAATAGCTTAGATGATAATAGTACTAATGGAGTTATTCAAAAAACGGGCGTTTTTTTAAAGGAAAATGGTTCAGTAGGAACTATACAACATATAGATTTAGCTATTTAGTATGTCTAGATAACTAAATATCAGTTTTGGGATCGAAAATTAAGGAAGCTAGATAAGAAAAAATAAGCGCAGCACTTATCCCTACTGAACTAGACGTAAGGCCGCCTCTAAATAATCCTAAGAAGCCATCTGTTTGGATGGCTTCTTTTGTGCCTTTAAATAACACGTTTCCAAAACCTAGGAGTGGTACGCTAGCGCCAGCACCAGCGAATTTAAGAAGTGGTTCGTATAAGCTTAGGGAGGAAAGTACAGCACCAACGACAACTAGTCCTACCATAATTCTGCCAGGAAGTAGTTTGGTTTTGTCAATTAGAATTTGAACAATGGCGCATATTAGACCACCAATTATAAATGCTTTTAAATAATCCATTTGAATAATCCTTTCATAAAAATAATAGTTTCTAGAGTCTGTGTTTTTTGATATGAATATATTTATACAGCTTCGATGATGACTCCGTGTGCGATGCCAGGGATAGAATTGCCTTCATTGAAACTAACTGGAGATACTAGGGCTCCTGTGGGAACAAATAGAATTCTTCTCCACTTACGTTCTTTGATTTGGTCTAAAATATAGCCACATAGGGTAGAGGCAGAACAGCCACAGCCAGAACCACCAGAGTTGGTATGTTGATTTGAACTGTCAAAAATCTCAATACCACAGTCCATATGCACCTTGCTTATATCATAGCCTTTTACTTTTAATAAGTCGAAGAGTACACTCTGTCCTACATAACCTAAATCACCGGTTATTATTTTGTCATAGTGCTCAGGTGAACGCCCGAAATCAGTTAAATTGTGAAATATAGTGTCTGCAGCTGCTGGAGCCATACAGGCACCCATATTATCTTTTTCTTTTATTCCATAATCAACGATTTTTCCGGTGGTAAGACCTGTTATCTTTGCTATCCCTTTATCTGCGCTAATTATTACTGCACCACAGCCAGTAACGGTACGTGTGGCACAGGATTTTGTTTGGCTGCCATATCCAAGAGGGAAGCGGAAGGTCTTTTCTGCGCTAGCATAGTGACTAGAAGCTAAGGCGAGTACCTTATCAGCGTAGCCTGCAGAGACGGTCATTGAAGCAAGAGATATGGCTTCACCCATAGTGGAACAAGCACCATATAGACCGAAAAGAGGCACATTATAGCTTTCTAGACCAAAGGAAGTAGCCATAAGTTGACCTAATAAATCACCGGCAAAGGCATAGCGTAAATCAGAAGGTTCTAATTTTGCTTTATGAAGTAAGCATTGTACTGTTTCTGCTTGCAATGAACTTTCGGCTTCCTCCCATGTATTACTGCCGAACATATCATCACTTTCAATATGACTAAAATACTTACCTAAAGGGCCTTCACCCTCCTTTTTTCCTGCTATTGAATAATATTCTTGTATATAGGCAGGATTATTGAAAACAAGGCTCTGAAGTCCTATACATGAATTGTTTTTATCCATTATAATATCCCCCACATTCTAATAATGTAATAAATAAGGCCAAGTAACCAACTGCTGAATAATCCGTAGAGGATAACTGGTCCAGCAATGGTAAATATTTTGCATCCGATACCAAAGACTTGTCCTTCTTTTTTAAATTCTATGGCTGAAGCTGCTACAGAGTTTGCAAAGCCTGTAATAGGAACTAACGAGCCGGCCCCAGAGAATTCCCCTAGCTTAGAGTAGAGTCCAAGACCAGTAAATATAACTGCTAAGAGGATTAGAATGATGTTTGTGTATGCAGCCACATCATCTTTGCTTAAGTTATAT
>JAFOCU010000377.1 GCA_017381055.1 Lachnospiraceae bacterium | reverse complement strand
CTGTGCTGAGGATTGCCTGGGTCCAAACTGTTGCTATCATATACAGTTAAATTAAGTCGATAGGTTCCTGGTTCTAGAATGTCGTATTTTTCTTTTATATTTATATAATATCTGTTTGAAATATCTGTTGCTATCTTTTTGTCAAAAGCTGTAAATGGATATGTAACACTAGATATGCCAGTTGGTGGTGTAACCCATTTGTCATTTTCAAGCTTTTCAATAGTATATTCGGAACCGATATACAATCCAGTTATTTTACTTGAAGGATCGCAGTCAGCAGAAAGAATCAATGTTTCTGGCATCTCCGTATCTTGGTGACAACTGAAATGAATATTCCATGACTCTGGAGAGCTAAGTACGTTAAAATAGTTGTTAAATCTAAGCATTTCAGATATGTATTCTTGGCGACCAGATTGTGCCTCATAAACGAGGTAATTATTGGTATCGATGAAGACATTTTTATCAGGGTAATAATGAAGGGAGGTTATTGCAGTTCCGTCATAAAGTGTTATTGTTAGCTGCACGGATCTAGACCATATAAGGTCTAGGCTTATCTTATTTTCAATGCATAAATCATCTATGGTTTTTCCGTTATATACCATTGTACGTATATCGTCAAAAAGGTTATTTATATCGAATTCCTCATTGATTACTTTTTTTGTATTGTAGTCAGCATATTCTGAGTCATAATTAGCTGCCGTTACACTAATCTCTTTTATTTCTGTTGACCTAGTTAAGCCATAAAAATTTTTAAAGATATTTTGGTATGGTACGCTAAAATCAGGATTGTTTTCAGTGTCAGTGTCTGTGAAATAAATTATTTCGAGATAATATAGGGTATATTTATCATCAAAACTCTTTATTATATATTGATTGCTATCAGAGCCCTTAAGTCTGTAAAAAGATTTATAATCTGTTTTTAATTCGGTTATTTCCTCACCGATATAATCCTTTAATGGAATGTCATCAACTAATGTTAATGAGTGATATCTTCCAGAAAAAATATCTGTAGTATATGAAAAAGACAAGTCCACATTTTGTGTTTCTGCTCTATATTTGAGAATCTCTTCCATATTTATAGTTTCAACGCCGTTAATAGTTATATAAGCATCTCGCTTGTCAAAACCACTTGGGGTTATGAAATTATCTTCTGTTGAAGTCTGCTCCTTTGGGCTGTTTGAATTCTTATTACCTACAAATTGAGCTATATTAAGTATAGCAAGTATAACTATAGTTGACGCAAATAAAATGTTTAAACCTATTGTGCGTGAAAATGTAAAGCGTCTTTTTTTAGAAGACGAATCTTGTTCGTTGTTCTTGTTTAAGCTATTTTTATTTGCTGATGTTTTGTCTGTTAATTTAAGAAGGTAGCTATCATCAATATCTGACATACTTAATAATAATGACTTATTATCGCAGATTAGATTATTGCTTTGAATGAGCGCCTTTAATCTGTTGTTATTAGAAGTTAAAGTCTTCTGTACATTGCTAGTCTGAGTTTTGCAAAGATTAGCAATATCTTCTATAGAATACATAAAGAAGTATCTATATAAATATATCTTCTGTTCTGATGGTGATAGATCTTTTAATAAATTATCTATAATACTACTAAGCTGAAGAACTAATACACTATCATCGTTTAGCAAATTATTATTCGTGACAGATGACAATTCGCTTATGATTGAGTTCATGTTAGAACTGTTAATTTGTGTGTTGCTATCATTTGAATTGTTAGATGTGTTATCTGTTATGTTATTTGAATCTTGAGTTGATACATTATTTTGGAAATATGTTTCAAGTGAAATGTGTCTAGAGAATCGAATAAGCTCAGTTTTATTTGAAGTGTCACCTTGAGTAGCTTCATAGGACTTTGCTTTGTCTATACAAGCAGCTCTGTGTACATCACTATTTAGAATGTAATTAATTATGTCT
>JAFOCU010000376.1 GCA_017381055.1 Lachnospiraceae bacterium | reverse complement strand
AGGTTCTAGAAAGGAATCTTTCCTTATGTGTGAGGGATATATGGACGTTATAGCCCTTCACCAAGCAGGGTTTAATAATGCGGTTGCATCATTAGGTACAGCTCATACACCTAGACAGGCTAATCTTATTAAGAGATATGCCAAGGATGTGTATCTTACATTTGATAGCGATAACGCAGGAGTTATGGCTGCTCTTAGAGCTATTCCTATGCTTAAAGCAGCAGGTTTAAATGTAAAGGTTATCGATATGAGACCACACAAGGATCCAGATGAGTTTATCAAAGCGTTGGGCTCAGAGGAATATGAGAAGCGCATAGAGAATGCTAGGAATTCATTTCTATATCAGATTGATAGACTTAGGGATAGCACAGATATGTCTATGCCTGAAAATAAGGCGAAGTTTTATAATGATGTAGCAAAAAAACTATTAGAGTTTGAAGATGAATTAGAGAGAAATGTATATATTGATGCAGTTAGTGAAGAATATATGATACCAAAGGATAGCTTGGTAAAGTCTATTAGTAGAATGGCGTTAACTTATGAGCCACAGAAGAATAAATATGAGGCAGTAGTTAGCGATGGAGAAAAGAAAGTAGATAGTAAAAAGTTACCAAAGGATGATGGTGTTAGAGCTGCACAAAAGACTCTTATCACATGGCTTATAGATGAACCAGCTCTTTTTAAGAAGATAAATGGTATTATATCAGAGAAGGATTTTGTAGAGAAACCATTTGATGCAGTTGCGACGATGCTTTTTGAGCAACTAAGAAGTGGTAACCTTAATCCAGCAAGTATTATTAATAAGTTTCAAAGCGAAGAAGAACAGTCAGAGGTTGCTAGTCTTTTTAATAAAGGATTATTAGAAGGGTTGTCCTTAAGTGAAAAGGAAAAGACACTTAACGACACTGTTATTATGGTTAAAAAGAACAGTATCGATTATAGAAATAGCACTGTAACAGATATTGCAGAGCTTCAGAGCATTGTAAGGGAGCAGAACGAATTAACAAAGATTCATATTTATCTATAAAGGGTTAGAGGGAGGTTTTTGTGGATACAAGTAATATGCTTTTTGAAGAGGGTTTTAACAAGCTGGTAGAAGCAGCTAAAAATAATAAAAATGTTATAGAATATGATCAGATACAGTCATATTTTAGTAATGTGGAATTTACCGAAGAGATCTGTGAAAAGATTATTGAAGAGCTAGAGGAAAGAAAAATAGATGTCCTTAGAATAACTGAAGAGGATATTGATTTGGTTCCAATTGAGGAACTGGCAGCTCTTGAAGAAACAGCATTAGAAGCAGAGGAGCTAGATTTAGAGAAGCTAGAGAAGGAAGTATTAGATGGCGTTAATCTTGAAGATCCTGTTAGAATGTATTTAAAGGAAATAGGCAAGGTTCCATTGCTGACTTCTGATGAAGAGATAGAGCTAGCAAAACGAATGGAAGCTGGGGATGATTTGGCTAGAGCACGTTTAGCAGAAGCTAATCTTAGACTTGTTGTAAGTATTGCTAAAAAGTATTTAGGTAGAGGTTTGTTATTTCTTGATCTTATTCAAGAGGGAAATCT
>JAFOCU010000375.1 GCA_017381055.1 Lachnospiraceae bacterium | reverse complement strand
GTTTATTGCCGACGGATACAGTGCATATCCTCTTGCAGCTCAACAGTTTTTTGTTCAATCCAAAGGTAAAATAAAGTTTGATATCACTCAGGTTATTGGACTTACCAACGACGATGAAGTATCCAAAGAATTTCGTCCTTACAAGCAGATGATTGAACGATTAAATCGTACATACAAAGCTTCTTACAGACCAACAAATGGATTCCATAACATCGACGGTGCCAACTATGACCTTGCCCTTTGGGTTGCGTATTACAACTTTTTAAGACCACATCAGCACAATAAATACAACGTTCTAAACAATGTAGAAATGTTGAGCACTGCATCTAATATGCCGGGCAAATGGCAACTTCTAATCTATCTTGGTCAACAGACTATCAAACAACTTAGTCAAGCTGAAGGCTCTAACTGTTCTTAGTTTCGAAGCCTGAGGTAATATAAATAGCCACCGCATAAGCGGCATGCCCTTGATGGCTCATAAAAGAACTGCTACACTGCTGTGAGCGACGGAATTAACTCTAACTGTTCTTGAGTTCTTCGCCGTCGGTAATCGACTTACAGCAGTTCTTGTTGTGCTGTCAAGGGTGGCGTCCGTAACCATAATGTATAATATTTACAGATTTTCAGGGTTCAATTGAGCCTTTTTTCTTTAGCTCATTTTTTCATAGGTCACTTGACACTATCGCTACCTTCTCTTTTCCATAAATAAGACCTTCTCTCTTAAAGCTAAAGAACTGCCCCGCTTTGCCAACAATAATATGATCCTGAAGCTTAATCTGTAATATTTCACCAGCCTCTTCTAATCTACTTGTAATTACTTTATCCTCATTCGATGGCTTTATATTTCCAGATACGTGATTATGAAAAACAATTATATTAGGGCAATTAGCCAAAATTGCAGCCTTAAATATCTCTGGTATGTGTATAACACATTGATTCATTCCTCCCATGCTAACCAATGAGATATTAATAGGTTTCTTATTCGTATCCAATGCACATACATATACCTTCTCCCTATCAGAGTTCTCAAAAAGAGTGGATACCAATTTAACCGCATATTCTGGTTTACTTACCCGTAATTTTTCTATATCATAATCTTCAAATGACACCTCACGTTCCTTTACTAATTCAATCCTTACAACATCAACCTTCTTTTTCTCTACCATAGCCTTACCTCCTTAATTTTTGTTATAGAGAACCAATAATATGTATTTATCACTTTTATAATATTTGCTTAAAATGCTGTATTTTTTCACAAAAAATATGCCGTAGGCATAAGCCTACGGCGATAAAAATCATATTCTATCTGCTATTTTATTTTTGATTCTAAAATGGCAAATGCTCCATCTATTGTTCCACATCCACCTGTTAATGAAAAGAAGTCTACATTGAATTTACCATAGATACCATTATCAACTAAAGTATTCTTGTATTCTGTATTAGATATACTACTTTCAACGCCATTTATTTCTTTATAATAATTATGCTCTGCATCTTTATACTTATGAGTATATTTAGCATCTAATTTAATATGACCAGTATTATC
>JAFOCU010000374.1 GCA_017381055.1 Lachnospiraceae bacterium | reverse complement strand
TATACATTAACTCCATGATTAACCTTCCTTTCGTACTTTAACTTGAATTTATAATCATCGTTTACTATAGCACAAGTTTTTGGTAGATACAAGTGCTTTTCTAAATTAAAGTGTAAAATCTTCATAACACAAAAACACCCATACATAAAAGTATGGGTGTTTCACTCGTTAATCTATTTGTAAAAATAATGATCCTGATGCTTAAATAAGAACTGAAGACTTGTATTAAACCAACTATTTGACGATGTCTTCATACAGAAGTATAATGCACCTTCTGAATAATCCTCTCCCCTGAGCGCTCTATCTACACACTCAATTGTAAGCTCACTTGCTGTAACACTATAATAACTTCCGCCTGGCTTTGTAGGAGAGAACTGATATGTCTTTCCATTATTAGCAAATACAACTTCTTTAATTGTATTTCCATACTTGCCTTCTGTCTTGACTCTATTAATTATAACGTTTGCAACAAGTATTCTTCCTTTGTCATCCTGATCTCCTGCTTCTGCTTCAACAATTTTACAGAGCACCTGGTAATCTTCCTCTGAGAATTCTAATACATACTCTGGTTCAGCTACCTGATGGCTCTCGTTTCCTTGAGCTGTCGCAACTGGTTGCTCAATAACTTCCTCTTCAATTGTTTCTTCTTCTGCTAAAATCTGTGTCTCATTTTCTGTTTCATTTTCAGCTGTACAATCAAAATCTATTACTGCCGACTGTACAAAACTAGTGTTTACCTCTACATTTGATAAATACGGCCCGGGGGCACTTCCATCATCTGAAGAAGACTCTTCTGTTGTACAACTTACGTTCTGCGAATTTGTTACTGCTTTATCCGCTGTTGACATTGCAATTGTTGTGCACGCTACTACTGCGATAACTGCACCACTTGCAATTGTTTTAATCTTATTAATGTAATCCATTTGTTTCTCCTTTCTCATCAAACAGAGCCCTTTATTAACCCCTTAATCTTTCTCTGCTTAACTTCGACCTTTTGTTTCAAGATTAACATGGCTCATTATATTGGATATTTTTGCCAAGTGTCAACAACTCAACCGCAAGTTTGGGACTATTTAACACCCATATTTTACTGTATAAAAGCATTTCATTTGCACATTCTAACAAAGATGCACTTATTCCTAATCAACTTTTGTGCACATTTACCATAGGCTGTTTTTCGTGCTAAAGTGCCACTTAGGAATATTTTTCTTCTATTTTTTCTGATTTCGTGATAAAATCATCTAAGATTTAAGAAATTTTGTAAATTTAGGAGCAAAAATATGTATCCAGGAGTGTATAGTGCAAAGAAGAAAGATGGAACAATTTACTTTCGTTCATCTTTTACATATAAAAACAAACATATAAGTTTAGGTAGCTTTGCGACTGAGAAAGAAGCTCACAAGGCCTACTTAGAAGCAAACGATATAATGAATTCTAAAAAGAAAATTTTGATAACTGATTATAATAAGAAGACAAGGGTTATCAATTTTGAAAAATGGGTCGTACTTATTAACTTTAAAGACAATGGAATGTACTTTAAAAACCCTATTTATCTGTTTCCTAAGTACTTTGAATACTACTTAGATAACGACCCTTACGCTCCTCTTAAATTTGACGTTGACGATTTATTCTTTTATTCAACTCATAAAATCATGAGAAGAGGCGGACATCTTTTTGTAGCTGATTACGGTATGCAGCTTAACATCTTAAATCGCTATGGTATTAAGAATTTTGCTGTTCCAGGTAAGGATTACTTATTTATTAATAATGATAATACTGATTATAGATATCAAAATATTAAGATTATCAACCGCTATAATGGCGTAACAAAAGAATTAAAGAATAATCTTCAGACTTACGTTTCCAAAATTCATATTAATGGCGACTATATAATAGGAAGATATAAGACTGATATAGAAGCAGCTGTAGCATACAACAAGGCAGTGGACACTTTAACAGAAAATGGCTTTACTATAAGCTACCAAAAAAATTATATTGATTCATTAGACAGTAAAGAATATCTAGAACTATATAATAATGTAAAAATATCGAAAAAGCTAAGGGCACTTGTCCCTTAGCTTTTTCTTATATACTATATGAAGAAGAATTTTATCTAAGTCTTATAATAACCTTAAACATATCATCATCAATTTCAACTGCGAATCTACCTCCACACTGTTCTGTAAAGCTCTTTGCAATTGATAATCCCAAACCATTACCTTCTGAATTTCTAGACTTGTCGCCTCTTACAAATCTCGAAAGTATCTCTTCCTCTGTAAAGTCAATCTCAAACTCTGAAACATTCTTTATAGTAAATACAAACTCATTACCTTCCATAAATGCGTTGATAAAGATTCTTGTACCTGGCATAGAATACTTAAGAGCGTTATCTATAACATTTTGGAACACTCTATAAAGTTTCTGACCATTAGCTGTTATAGGAGCAGCATCACTTTCTATCTTGAGCTTAATCTCTCTTTCCGAATCAGCTATTGCATCACTCATATCCGAAATAACCTGATTAACAAGTATAATTCCATCTAAGTTTTCCAACTGTATCTCTTCACCACTAGCAGCCTTTGCCAAATCAAATACATCAGATACTATATCCTTTAATCTATCAGACTTGTCCACTAAAATCTTAACATAATCCGAAGCAACAGGTGGCAATTCTTCTTTAGAAAGCAAATCTACATAACTAATAACCGAAGTAAGAGGTGTCTTTAAATCATGAGAAACATTTGTAATAAGCTCAACCTGAAGCTTCTCTGCCTCTATCTGCTTAGCCACTGATCGTTCAAATCCTTCCGAAAGGTTTGAAAGTTTCATCATTATCTCGCTTCTGCCAGTTCTGTCAACATACTCATACCATCCATTATAAATATAATCAATATTTTGATTAACCTTATTAAATAATCGTAAATACTTATATTCCTTGATGCTCTTATATATATAGAATATATAAACTGCTATACCAATTAATGCTAAATCATACTCCCAATTATTCCACATATAAAACATGCTAAATCCACACATTACAGTAACCGCTATATCCATGCAAACCTTACGAATATATAGTTTTTTAATATCCTTTGAACTTCCATAATTTTCTTTGTTATAAGTCTTTTTAGCAATAACACAGATTTTGCTTGCATATTTTACTATGAAACTATCTGCAAGTACACATCCTCTATATAACTTCTTAACAAAAATAGAAATCATACCATACAATATAGCTGCACTCACAGTAGCAGCAATACATACAATAAACTGCAACAGCTTTATATCATCATCACTGCCATAAGTAATAAACTCAAAATACTCCACAAGCAATTGTATCAAGAAAAGTAACGCAGCTCCACCAACTAATATAATTAGCTCTGATTTTATTTTTTCCACTCTTCCTCGGTTTTCATTTTCATTAACTTTCTTCTTAAGCTTAATTATCTCAAGTATCCAAAGCAAAACAAAGCCAACTACATATGCTATATATCTCACAATCGCTTTCAAAATAAAAGCCTCTACGTCACTATCCACTTTTTCCTTTTCTTTTATTACAGTCGCTTCCAAATCTTGATAATAATAATTCACTGAATGATTTGTCGCACAGACTCTTATAGTCAACTCTGGTGCAACCTGTCTTAAGAAACTCATATCTTGCTCGT
>JAFOCU010000373.1 GCA_017381055.1 Lachnospiraceae bacterium | reverse complement strand
GACAGCAAGATTATATTCTTCTATCGTATAAGAGCCTATAATCTGAGCTTTGGATACAATGTAATTACATATTTGAGATAACTCTACAATCATAGAACGAAAACGGGCTATTTGCGCCACATTATATACCAAAGAAGCGCCACCAACAATCATTCTTGCCTTTTCATTCTTTATTGCCGCAACCTTTGCTGCAATAAAAGCAACATCTATTAAAGAATTATTCATATCTAATTGTATTACGATAATAGTTCATAATCATAACCTATCATAAAATATAGAAAATGTGTGGTTTTTGTATATTATATGATAGGTTGAGCTAAATTAATTATTGCTTGTCAGGCTATTTTTCAAAGTAATACCCTTTGCTGTAAGGCGGTATTTCTGCAACTTACTTTGCTTTTCATCTGGTAGAGTAAACTCTATATAACCTTCATCAAGAGCCGGTTTGAGATATGTGCTACGGAAATATGTTCGGTGCTTAATACCAATTAAGGATTGCAAAGTATCTCTATCAACTTCACCTTCAATGCAAGTAACAAGAGTTCTAATAGCTTTAGACACACTACCAACATCATGAGCACTATCATGAGCACTATCATGAGCACTATCATGAGCACTTATAGGTAAAGTAATACGGATAAAGTTGTCGGTAAACTTGAAACAATCTTCTCCGTATGCACGCAATATACGAGGAATACCAGATCCTAATGACTCTACCAATTCCACATCGCGGTAGATACGCATCAATTCCTTGTTACGGGGTATTGAGATACCATTAAAGAACTCTTCTCTTGTGAGAGATTCGGGTAAGCGACCAGCCGAAGTTATCTCAAGTCTGTCGGGGAATATCTCAAACTTAGGTGGTACTTCAAACGAGTAGTCGTTATGCACGATGGCATTGACAACCGCCTCGCGCAAAGCGACCTTATTCCACAATGGGGTTTCAATGCGTTCCATTGGGGTTATCGTTGCTGCTACCTTGTTCTCAATATCCAACTTGGATAATACACTCTTGGTTGCTTTAATCAGAGAGCAGTATCCATACTCGTTATTCTCCACTAAATCGCAACGGTCAATACTTGAATACTTCGCCACCTTGATTGAATTGCCGTTCTCATCGGCCAACAGATAAGCCACATAATTGTACTTGCCATCATCTGTAAGCAACTCCAATGTACGTTTGAAATTATCATTGAGCCTCTTGCCTCGCTCATCGTAGTAGATACGCAACTGCTCAAAACTCAAATCCTGACGGTTAGATACAATGCGACCAATGGAGTTGCGTGTACGCATAGCAAACAAACGGTCAATCTGCTCCTGAGGCATAGGCTCAGCAGATGTCCCAACACGCAGATACGCACCTCGTGGAGTCATTCCATACTTCGTTTTGAAATATGGTTTCTCGATTCCACTCGCTACCGTAACCTTGATAATGCTGTGCCCATCCCTCTGTTCTTCGGCAATATCAAACAATCCCATAGCCGAAGGTGAGATGTTGTGCTTTATGCGGTCTTTCAACCTCAGCATACAATCATCCACATCACTGACGCCTACAGTTGAACCATCCTTATCGATGCCGATATAGATGTACCCGCCCTCCTTGTAGTTCAAGAACGCCACAACCTCCTTCTCTATATCAAGTTCAGGAGTCAATTCTCTTTTATTTTCTATGCGGTTGGTTTCGGACATAAGTTTAATATAATATACGCAAATTAAAATACATTACATGAAGATTTTAAGTCATCAATTGCTCTTTTTAGTTGGAACATATGAAAACCTGAATGTACAAGTTTATTGGATAATAGAGACAGGTTTGTACTATTTGTGATTGATATATTAAAACTATTCTTGACTGTAGAAATAAAAGATGAAATGCTCCCTATAACAATAGCTGCAGTCGAGAATGTGTTATTTTCTTGGACTTCTTTTTCCGCTATTGTTAAAGCATATCCAATCGAACTATTTATACAATTATTCCGTTTGTTCATTAGATTTACAATCTCCATTTTAAGAGATTGTTTTTTCATATTATTCAAATAAGAATTATCAAATGATGAATATTTACTATTGATATTAATCATTTGTAATTCCATTTCTTTTTGAGAAATGGAAATTTGACAACTCCTAGCGGACTCAATATCATTAAAGGCGTTTGTATATAAAATCTTTATTAAGGTTGAATCCATAGTCTACTTCTTTGATTGATTGTTTCTACTTTTATCCTCCACATTCTTTATTTGCTCCACGATGTTGCAGGCTTCAACAAAACACTTATTAATTTCATTAAGTTTTTTTGTGCTTTCGTTCTCAAAATAACTAAGTGTCTGTATCATTCTATTTTGTTGCTCTTCGATAAAAACATCTATTTGGTTACGCGTCTTTTCAAGCTCAGATTTACTTGTTGCCTCTAATTTTTCAATTAAAATTTCACCGTCTTTCCTTAGGCTACGAATGTCTTTTACACCCTCATTTCCTTGCTGTAGCAGTTCGTCCATCTTATAAATAGAATAAAAACTGAAAACAAGAAATAATATGGTCAGAATGGCTGCCCATATAGTTAAGTTACTATATTCATGTTCTACCTTATTAAGATGTAAATCAATCATAGATTTGGTTTGTATTTCCAACAAGGTCCGTTCATTACATAAACGCAAAGAGTCTTCTTTTAATACTTTTTCGTATTCCATATACAATTGTTCTATATTGTTATTATATATAGAATCTTGCATATAGGTCGATAATATGGCTTTATTATTGCTACCTAAATTACAATATAAACTATCTACTCTTTCTATATGATCAAGGTAATAGTTTTTAATCTTATCCTGAGATGTATTAAGACTACATATTGCAAATATTTGATAACCCATAAATACAATAGTATATAGACTTAATACAATTAAGAATAATTTCGCATACTTGGGTTCCTGTGATGCATTAACTTTATTATCCATAATTTATCTGGCTATTATCTATTCTGAGTTTTGTATTATTTTATTCTTTGTTTGCACTGATAAGTTCTGCTGAAATCATTTCAGCCTGCTTAATTACAGTTTCTGTGGCTAATAACTGCATATCTGGTGGATAACCGTATCTACGTAGTAAGCGCTTAATAGCTACTCGCATTTTAGCACGTACATTTTCTTTTATCTCCCAATCTATTGATGTGTTATTTCTAATTGTTTCGGTCAAAACTACGGCTAATTCACGCAGTTTATCTTTGCCCATCAATTCAATAGCGCTATTATTACTAGCTACCGCTGAATAGAATGCATATTCATATTCCGAAAGCCCCAAAGTTTTAGCAGCATCATCTTGTGCAATAATGTGTTTACTCAGCCCGATCAATTCATCAATCACTTCAACAGCAGTAATCACCTTGTTGTGATATTTAGTTATTGAATGTTCTAGCATTTCCATTAAGGTTCGTCCTTGTACCAAATTACGATGCATACGAACACTAATTTCATCATTCAACAACTTCTTCAATACTTCCAAAGCAATATTCTTATGCTCCATTTCTCGCAATTCCATTAAGAACTCTTCTGAAAGAATGGATATATCCGGTTTTTTGATACCAGCAGCATCGAATATATCTACCACTTGTTCTGAAACCAAAGCTTTATCTACGACCTGACGGATAGTTGTTTCTATTTCTTCGCTGGTTCTTCCTGATGATGTGGCATCAAACTTACATAAACGTGCCTTTACCGCTTGGAAGAAAGACACTTCATCTTTTATATCCATAGCACTTTCGTGCGGAATGGCAATGGCAAATGCCTTGGATAACATATTGACTTCATTGACGAACCGTTTCTTTCCATCATCCAAACCAAGGATATAATCTTCCGCTTGAAGGATCAAAGACAACTTGGAAGAAACATCCGCACTGAAATAAGATGCATAATTCATCCCGTCTAACATCTGCCGAACTACCTCCAACTTCTCCATCATCAAGGCTACCGCTTGTTCCTGTTGTTCAGTAGGATTACCCTTTCCATCCGCATCCGAATAGAACGACAATGCCTTCTTCAAATCCGAAGCAATGCCTAAATAATCTACCACTAAACCACCTGGCTTATCCTTGTAAACACGGTTCACTCTGGCTATTGCCTGCATCAAGTTATGCCCCTGCATCGGCTTGTCAATATAGAGTGTATGCAGACACGGAGCATCAAATCCCGTCAACCACATATCACGCACAATGACTAATTTCAGTTCATCATCTGGGTCTTTCATTCGGTCTGCCAACTTCCGTCTCTGTTCCTTTGTTGTATGATGTTTCGCAATACTTGCTCCATCCGATGACGCAGATGTCATCACCACTTTTATCGCCCCTTTCGCTTGATCATCACTATGCCATTGTGGACGCAAAGCTACGATAGCATCATATAGTTCGACCGCAATACGGCGACTCATGGCCACAATCATTGCTTTACCTTCAAACACCTCTTGCCGATGTTCGAAATGAGCAACAATATCCTTGGCAATATTCTT
>JAFOCU010000372.1 GCA_017381055.1 Lachnospiraceae bacterium | reverse complement strand
TCATACTTGTTCTTTATACACTTATAAAGCACTAACACCTTACCACGAAATATAACCACACCTCCACAGCTGGTCGCTTCCATAATGAATCCTCCTGCCTTTCATGGTGTGTCAAATAGACTTAAATCAAGTATACACTTATTTTTTTTACTTATCAAGAGCTTTAATGATTTCTTTTGTAACAACTATTGATGGAGATGTATTTTCATTGACGTTTTCAAGAACAACTGCTATGGCATATTTAGAACCATCATTTGTTTCTATTCCTCCTACAAACCACGAATCGGCCTTTCCAGGAGTACTAATCTGTGCCGTACCAGTTTTACCATATACAAATATTTTTTCTTGATTGAGCCTATATGCTGTACCGTTTGTAACAACTTCTCTTAAATATGTTTTTAATGTAGCCGCCTCTTCTTCTGTATATAATTCTTTATATTTAGTAGGTTTGAACTTCTTTATGGAATTGCCATAACAATCAATTATCTCTGTAACAAGTCTAGGCTTCATTAGTGTGCCTTCATTAACTATTGAACTCATAACCATACACAAATGTATTGGTGTAACTAAGGTTTCGCCTTGTCCAATAACAGTTTGACTTTTAATAAATTCACTATCACTATTTGACAAAGTAATTTGACTCATATTATGAGCAATATCTAAAGGTAATTCGCTATTAAAAAGTTTATCCTTACAATACTTATTTAATACGCTAGCATCTATCATTGTACCAATATTAACAAAAGTACAGTTACATGAATTAGCAAATGCATCAGTTAGATTTAATGTTCCATGGGCTTTTTTATTACTACAACTCATAGAAAAATCAACAAATTGTATTGTGCCTTCACATTCATATGAATAGTCAAGATATGACTTTTTATGACTATCAATATATTCGCCTAATGTAAATAGTTTAAATGTAGATCCTGGAGGATATAATCCTTGAGTTGCACGATTTACCAGAATGCCTTCATCACTAGTTTTTATATCATCCCACAACAATGCAATTTCATTAGGATTATATAATGGTTTAGAAACCATTGCCAAGACATCTCCATTTGTAGCATCAAGAAGCACAACAGAACCCTCATAATCGCCTAAAGCAGCTAAACATGCTGCTTGTAAATCTATATCAAGAGTTGTTTTTATACTATTACCCTTAAGTTTTTCTCCATTAATCTCAGCTATAACCTCTTCTATAATTGATTCGCCAGTTGTCAACAAATCAAAATTATATGCTAATTCCAAACCATACTGACCCTTATCATAACTGCCTACAACATGACAAAAGAGTTCATTATACGGATAATATCTATATTCATTACCCTCTTCGTCATTTTTTGAAATAGCAAGAACTTGATCATCTTTTGAATAAATTGTGCCACGAACAATTTTCTCAGCAAGTAGACTTTGTCTCTTATTATAAGTATTATTAATGTCTTTCTTGCCTTGAGTTAATATATATCCTATAAGATAAACTGCTAATAACGCAAACAATCCCATAAAGATATATGTTGTTTTCATAATGTTATTGTTTGTTTTCATTTATCTTTACCCCCTGAACTATAAAAAACATAAATATAGTCGACATCAGTGAGCTACCTCCGTAGCTAATAAGTGGATATGTTACACCAGTAGATGGTATCATCTTTATAGAGCCTCCAACTGTTAAGAACAATTGGAAACCATATGTTACTGCTAATCCTGCACATAATAAACGATAATAATCATCCTTACATGCAATTGCTGTTTTTATAAATATAAGAAATACATTAAAACTAAGTAATATTATACAAACTCCAAATATCGCTCCTAATTCTTCTGATATAGCAGAAAAAATAAAATCTTGATCAACTACAGGTATTGCATTTGGCATTCCTTCAAACAACCCCATACCAAATAAGCCGCCCGTACCAATAGCAAATAGCGACTGAGTTATCTGATAACCTTTATTGTCAATAATCGGCCAAGGATCAAGCCATGCTGCAACTCTTACCTGAACATGATAAAATAACTTATAGCCCATATACGCAGCTATACATCCAATACTTAATCCTCCCAAAAGAAAATAACTTTTTCCTGTAGCCATATATATCAAGAAAATATATACTATACTAAAAATCAGCGCTGTACCTAAATCGCTTGATAAAACTAAGACCATAATATGTATACCTGCAAAAATAGCAGATAAAATTATATTCTTCCAATTCTGCGCCTTATATAAAAGTCCACAAATAAACATTACATAGCTTATCTTTACAAATTCTGAAGGCTGTATAGATATAAATCCTAAATTAATAGATAATTTTGCTCCATATGTTACTTTTCCTATGGCATAAACGACACATAATGCACCAATACCTATAATTGCATATAGATAATAAAAATCTCTATATTTCTTTGCTTTCCTCATAGCAAAAGCTATTCCAGATGCAAGAATTGTTGAAAAAACACAAAAAACAAATTGTCTTATAGCTTTGTCAATAGACAATCTTGTTAGCATCACAAAGCCTATCATAAGCATCATAGACATAACATTTAATAATTGCCTATTATGATTTTCGCAATAAAGCTTGCTTATCTGAATTAATAAAATAAAATATAAAAGCTGTACTCCATAAAATATTATTATTTTATCCTGATATGTATGCAAATATATAGATGTATACATTAATCCATGAATAAGAAAAAACACAAAGGACTGTTTAAAACAATATTTCTTTTCCCTTATAACATCTTTTTCAGTTTTTATATTCTTTATTCCTCTAAAACTAGCATAAGTATAATATGTCATTAATAAAATAACTGCATACTTTATACTAATGATTATTACTTGTGTCATTATTACTCTACCCCTCTTTTATAGTGTCCTCTTGTATAATTTTTGATTGTATTGCCTGATAGTATATCTTTTACCTGGCTTGGTGTTTCGTTTACAAAATTGTATCTCAGTGCCTTAGGCTTTAAACTTAAAAGCTCTGCTTTTAAATCTTGTAAATATAGCGGTGTACTATTATATAAAATATTATAACAATACTTACATTGGTTAACACATATAAATTTATTGCCAAGTCTATCTTTAATATAATTATTTTCACTTATCTTATCGCATTTATTATATGACTTCTTAATGCAGCCCGCACTAACCATCACTGGAATATATCCATAAATACAAAGTTCCATCACCGATAAATCCAAATGCATAAGTTCAGATTTATTAAGTTCATATGAAGCTGTTAACATATCTGGCTTAAATCCCTCTAAGAACTTAATTGAATAATTATTCATTCCATAAATAGTATTATCAAATACATAATACTTCTTATCAAGTTTCATATGATCAAATAAAGCTACAGTCTCCATATTTCTAAATAAATATCCGTCAAAATCGAGCTGTTCTAGCATATATTTAATGTTATTAATATAATTCTTAGCAAATGTTCTTGTAATATATGGAAGCGCTAACAATATCTTTTTACCTTGTCTATGTGCTCTAGAAATAAAACCATCCCACTCATTCTCACTTCGTGAATCGAGCAACGAAAGTTCCACATAAATCATATCAATATTTTCAATATCTATAACTGTATCTAACTGATCAATAGTTGACACCAACACGGTTCTTAAAATTTTGTCAATTGACGAATTGTCTATTATATTAGTTTCTCTTTCATCAACTTCCTCATATTTTCTCTTATATTTGTCAAGAACTAATACTTGTAATTGTTCTAAAGCATCTCTTCTTAACTGATTAATTTCTTTTATATTAATAAATAGTCCATCATCAATAGTTATATTAAAATTCGACTCATCTAATTTAAATCCAGTTCCACCAGTCTTACTAAACTGCTTTAATATGTCATCTGCTGTAGTTGGTCTATTAGTTGCAGATTCTGGCTTAGGACCATCCAAATGAACATAAATATCATCAATCCAAATATCTATACTTATATTACTATCTAAATTAGCTACTATATTTCCGCCAAATAATAGTGATGTATCATTCTTTGTATTAATATATTTCTCTTGAATATTTTTAATAAGCGAATTATTTCTAGTTCGCATAATACTTGTAGATTTATTAATATTGCTTGAAAGCTTATTAAAATCAAGCCTCTCATTTTTTGAAGAAGATATATTATTAAAACTAATTGTGAATTCTTTATTTTTATTTATGCTATCAGTTTTAATGTACAAGCTTTGCCCTTTTGATAAAAATATCTCTAGCACATCATCTTTAGATATATTTTCTATAGCTTTTGCAACTAAAACTTTTCTTTTTACATCTACAGATAATACATTAGCAACTTTTACACCCATATGGTTTGGTCTGTCTAAAGACATCAATTCCTTGCCATTATGTTTTTCGTAATAACCCTCTGTGAAACCACCACGATTATATATTTCCATAAGTAGTTTAATATCATCATCTGAAACTTTATAGCCATCTTCGCCTTTTGCAACAAACATGTCTACATACTTTCGATACATTGCCGTAACACTAGCAACATATTCAGGTTTCTTCATACGGCCTTCAATTTTTAACGAATAAACTCCCGCTTTTAATATCTTAGGCAAAATCTTTAATGTACATAGATCTTTTGGACTCAAAGGATATTGTTCTTTTTTTGTTTCATTATCAAATAAAACATCATATGGAAGACGACATGGCTGAGCGCAACGACCACGATTACCGCTTCTCGCACCTATTAAGCTACTAAGCAAACACATTCCCGAATAACTGTAGCATAACGCACCATGAACAAAACATTCTATTTCTAAGCCTGTCTCTCTATAGATACTTTCTATTTCCTTTAATGATAATTCTCTAGCCGGGACTATTCTGCTTACGCCATAATTCTTTAACACTTTAGCAAAATGTTCTCCTGTTACAGTCATCTGTGTGCTTGCATGGATATCTATCTTTGGAAAATGCTCTTTAACAAGTGACAAAACACCAAAATCCTGCACAATAACTGCATCAAGTCCTGCTTCATATAAAGGAGTTAAATACTCTATTAATTTTTTATCTATTTCTTGATTTTTTAGTAATGTATTAACCGTGAGAAATAGTTTTTTATCATGCATATGAGCGTAATCAATTGCTTTTATCAATTCTTCTTGACTAAAATTATTTGCAAATGCTCTTGCTCCAAATAATTGACCACCTACATATACAGCATCTGCACCTGCATTAAAAGCAGCCAGCATACATTCATATGAACCAGCTGGAGCTAAAACCTCATATTTTGTTGTGTTAAAATATTCTTCCACTAGCTTTACCTCGCATATATTATGTAAACATCGAAAATGCCGAACATCAAGTTCGGCAATAGTCTTCTTGTTATACAGATAAAGTCTTTTTCTTTCTAGCAGGTGCTTCTTCCACCTCTGTTTCGAGCTTAGCAATCTTTATCTGGAACTCATTTATCTGCTTTTGTAATGCGGCATTCTCTTTTTCCAAGGATTCTACCTGAATCTGTGCAGCTATAAGCTCATGTTTGACATCATAAAGCTGCTTGTCCTTTGAATCAAGCTCTCCCTCTATAGAATCAGCTTGCTTCTTTGCCTTAAAATAATCGTCAGCTATATTAAGTTCTAATAAAATTCTTTGCATATCTACATTCAAGCGTTTATAACCGTCAACAGCCTTAAGCTCAGCAATCTTATTATTAATATAAGTTGCCACCTTCTGCAAATACTCTTCACTCTCATATCCACTTAATGTATATATTTTACCATTGATAATTACTTCTGTATCGTTTTTGCTTGACATATGTATCTCTCCTAAAATTCATCTATATATCGATTATACACTATATAGAAAAATAAACAACAAAATATTGATATTTTTTCAATTAAATACCCAAATGCTTGTATGCCAATTCTGTTGCAACTCTTCCTCTAGGAGTTCTATTAATAAAACCATTTTTTATAAGATATGGTTCATAAACGTCCTCAAGTGTTCCTGCATCTTCTCCTAAAGCAGCTGCAAGAGTATCAAGACCAACAGGTCCACCACCAAACTTCTCTATAATAGTATTAAGAATAGTTCTATCACCATTATCAAGCCCATATCTATCAACCTCTAATATATCCAAGGCATCACTTGCAACCTCTTTTGTAATAATACCATCATACTTAACCTGTGCAAAATCCCTTACTCTTTTAAGTAAACGATTTGCAAGTCGCGGTGTGCCTCGAGAACGTCTTGCTAATTCTGTAGCACCAGCTTCATCAATATCAACACCTAACACAGCTGATGAACGTATTATAATATCGCGAAGTTCCTCTATATCATAGAATTCAAGCTTGCTGATTACCCCAAATCTGTCTCTTAACGGAGCTGTAAGTAAACCGGCTCTAGTAGTTGCGCCTACCAATGTAAACTTAGGTAAATCTAATCGAATAGATTTAGCACTAGCCCCCTTACCAATCATAATATCAATAGCAAAATCTTCCATAGCTGGATATAAAACTTCTTCTACTTGACGATTTAATCTGTGAATCTCATCAACAAATAGCACATCTCCTTCTTTGAGATTATTAAGCACAGCTGCCATTTCACCTGGTTTTTCAATGGCAGGCCCACTGGTAATTTTAATATCTACCCCCATCTCTTCAGCAATAATACATGCAAGTGTGGTCTTTCCAAGTCCTGGCGGTCCATAAAACAACACATGATCAAGAGGTTCTCTTCTCAAGCGTGCTGCATCTATATACACTTTTAGATTATCTTTTACTTTTCTCTGTCCGATATATTCTTTTAAAGATGAAGGACGTAGGTTATTCTCCATAACAACTTCTTCTTTTTTTAGTTCAGTATTAATTATTCTTCTATCCATAAAATAAACTCCTAAATATTTTTAAGAACAAGCTTTATAACATCCTCAGTTGTTTTACATTCAGTAATATCGCAGCTCTTAATAATCTTTGTAATTTCTTTTTGAGTATAACCAAG
>JAFOCU010000371.1 GCA_017381055.1 Lachnospiraceae bacterium | reverse complement strand
GAGATATTTGTTACATATGATACACACTTTGACAATTATATGGAGACAAATGAAGGAAAGAATCTTCCGGTGCCACATTGTATAAAGGGAACTGATGGCTGGAAGCTTAACGATGAAGTGGCAGCTGCCTTAAATGGTAAGGAATATACAGAAGTAGAAAAGATTACTTTTGGTTCTGTAAAGTTACCAGAACTTGTAAAGGCTGCAGCAGGTGATGAGAAATTTACAGTTGAGCTTGTTGGACTTTGCACAGATATTTGTGTTGTATCTAATGCATTGATGCTTAAGGCTAATTTTCCAGAGATGGATATGTTTGTAGATTCAGCATGTTGTGCAGGAGTAACAGTAGAAAGTCATGAGGCGGCACTTACAACTATGAAGATGTGTCAGATTGGGGTGAAGTAAGATGATTAAGTTAGATGGAAGGGTGGTTAATCTAGGACATTTTCCAGATGGGACATTACTAATTAAAGAAAATGTGCCAAGAGACTATGAAGCAGAACGCTCGGCTAAGATTAGTTGGAAATATGAAAATGATGCTGAGATGGTGGCTCTTATATATTTGACAAAGCATTTAAAAGAGCATGGAGTTACAAAAATACATTTAGATATGCCTTATATTCCTAATGCTAGACAGGATAGAGTTAAGTCAGATGAGGATGTATTTACTTTGAAGTATTTTGCAGAAGTGATTAATAGTCTTGGATTTGCATCTGTTACAGTTCTTGATCCACATTCAGTAGTGAGCGAGGCTCTTATTGATAGAGTAGTGATTAAAACACCAGCAAAGAATATTGAGAAGGTTTTAGAAAAAATTGGTGAAGAGAATATTTTAATGTTTTATCCTGATGAAGGAGCTATGAAGAGATATTCTAGTATGGCAGATAAGCCTTACGTGTTTGGCATGAAGAAAAGAGACTGGACTACAGGTCAGATAAATGGTTTGGATGTAGCTGGAGCTACAGAGCTTATTGATGGTAGTAGAGTTCTTATTGTTGATGATATATGCAGTAGAGGTGGAACATTTTACCATAGTGCGAAGAAGCTAAAGGAGCTTGGGGCAAAGGAGATTTATTTATATATTTCTCATTGTGAAAATACTATTTTAGAGGGAGACGTTTTAAACTCGGGTCTTATAGAGAGAGTTTTCACAACAGATAGTTTACTTACAAGGGAAGATGAAAGGATAGAGGTGATTGTAAATGAGTAGAATTAATCCAATGTTACTTATTGATTTTTATAAGGCGGTTCATGCTGAAATGTTACCAAAGGAGATTACGAAATCAGTATCTTATTTTACTCCTAGAATGAGTAGAGTAAAGATGTGGGACAAGGTTGTAATGTTTGGTCTTCAGGGATTTGTTAAAACATATTTAATTGATTATTTTAATGAGTGTTTCTTTGAAAGATCTCTTGATGAGGTTATAGGAGAGTATAGACGTATAATGGATGCGGCTCTTGGAAAGAATGCATATAAAATAGAAAAAATTGAGAAGCTTCATAAGCTTGGATATCTTCCTATTGAGGTATTTTCATTACCTGAAGGAGCTAGAGTACCTATGCAGGTTCCAATGTTTGGTATAACAAATACTCATGAGGATTTTGCATGGTTACCACAGTCATTAGAGAGTCTTATTTCAGCAGAGAGTTGGCATCCAATGCTTGCAGCAACTGTTGGTGCTACATATAGAGATATTGTAAATAAATATTATGAGTTGACTTGTGATGATGATATTACAAAGGCAAAGGCTCTTGGCGCATTTGATTTTAGAGGTGAGGAGTGTACAGAGTCAGCTATAAAGGCTGGAGCAGGTTGGTGTTTATCATTCTTAAATACAGCGACAGTGCCAACAATTCCATATTTAGAGCAGTATTATAATTGTGATTGTACAAAGGAACCAGTTGCATTTGGAAGCCCTAGTACAGAGCACTCTGTAATGTGTTCGAATTATGCAATAGATGGTGATGAGATTACTCTTTTAAGAAGACTCTTAACAGAGATTTATCCTAATACAAGCTTCTCAGCAGTACTTGATTCTTATGATTATTGGAATATAATCGAGAATGTATTACCACAGCTTAAAGATGAGATTATGGCTCATAATGGTTGTATGTTAATGCGTGGTGACTCAGGAGATTGCGTTGAAGTTGTTACAAAGACTGTATTTAAGCTTTGGGATGAGTTTGGCGGTACTGTGAATTCAAAGGGATATAAGGTATTGGATCCTCATGTAAAGGCTATTTATGGAGATTCAATTACTATTCAAAGATGCGAGGAAATCTATAAGATTTTAATGGAGAATGGTTTTGCTTGTTCAAATGTAGCCCTTGGTGTTGGTTCATTCTCAATGCAGTGTGTTGAGGAGGAAGGAATTCTTAAGCCATTTACTCGTGATACATTTAGCTCATGTATTAAGGCTACATATTGTGAAATAGCAGGAACACCTTATCCTATATTTAAGAATCCTAAGGATGGTGGTTTTAAGAAGTCACAGAAGGGCTGTTGTGTGGTAAAATTAGATGAGAATGGTAACTATACATATAAAGATGAATTTACATGGGCAGAGGCTGTAAATGATGCAGATAATAAGCTTGAAACTATATTTAAGGATGGCAAGATGGTTAAGGAGCAAAGTCTTGCAGAAATTAGAAATATTCTTCATGGAGGTAGATTTTAATGTTTGATGCAGTAAAAGTTAAAGACGAATGTGTACAATGGATTAGAGACTTTTTTAAGGAAAACGGACCAGATTGTAATGCCGTTTTAGGTATTTCTGGTGGTAAGGATAGCTCTATTGCAGCAGCTTTATGTGTAGAGGCGTTGGGAAAAGATAGAGTAATCGGTGTTCTTATGCCTTGTGGAGACCAGCATGATATTGATATGGCTTATATGCTTGTAAATCATTTAGATATTAAGCATTACGTAGTAAATATTAAGGATGCATTAGAGGGGCTTAAGGGAAGTATGCCACTTGAGTTGTCTACTCAGAGTATTACTAATATGCCACCTAGAATTCGTATGACTACTCTTTATGCGGTATCACAGAGCTGTAATGGTCGTGTGGTTAACACATGTAATCTCTCAGAGGATTGGGTAGGTTATTCAACAAGATATGGTGATGCAGCAGGTGATTTTAGCCCACTTTGTAATCTTACAGTGCAAGAAGTAAAGGAAATTGGAAGACTTCTTAATCTTCCGGATGTGCTTGTAGATAAGGTACCAATCGATGGTTTATGTGGCAAGACAGATGAGGATAATTTAGGATTTACTTATGCGGAGCTTGACCGTTATATAAGAACTGGCGAAATTGAAGATATGGCTAAGAAGGAGCGTATTGATACACTTCATAAGAGGAATTTATTTAAGCTTCAGTTAATGCCAAGCTTTAAGCCAAATATGTAATTTGTTTTAAGCAATATAGATAATAAATATATTAATTTGCAGTAAAGAAATTCAAAATATAAACCCCTAGAATCATTAATTCTAGGGGTTTTGTAGTTAAATTATTCTACTGTGTAAACTTTATTTGCAATAACTGCTGCACCAGGCTCCATAGCACCATTTGACTGATTAGAGCCATCTGTAAAGATAACAAGTGGATTTGTCCAAGTTTCTGTAAATGTATAGCAGTATGTACCGTCAGCTTCAACAGTCATTTCAACACCTGGCCAAGAAGCATTCATCTGAACATCGCTAGATGAAGACTCATCGTATACGTAAGCGCAAACTCTATCATCCCAGTTATCTGGTTTTTCAAAGTAAATCTTTGTGCCTGATGTGATAGGATCCTGCTTTTTAAAGATGTAAGATATACATGTCTTATTGCCTGCTTCATTTTCACCGCGAAGTGTAAGTGTTAACATTTCTGAGAAATCAAGGTTTTCTCCAATTGTTATTTTATCACCATTCTTG
>JAFOCU010000052.1 GCA_017381055.1 Lachnospiraceae bacterium | reverse complement strand
GAGGAAAATACTATTCAAATACTTGAAAATAATGTTAAAATAGAAGTTGGTGATGAATTTTGTAGAATATATGGTCAGGTGACCGTTTTGGAATATATAGGAGTGTTTGGAGGTACATATGAGTGAAATAGGGAATATGGTCGATATAGAGGCTGTACATGGTGCCAATGTGTTTGGTAGTATGGATCAGTTTGCTAAGAAAATAGAGAAAACCTTGCATGTATCTATTATTTATAGAGATTCTAAGGTTAGAATAGTTGGCGGACCTACAGATGTGAAGAGATGTCAGGCAGTGTTAGCTAATCTTTTGGAACTTTCTCGTCGTGGGAATGTTATTACTGAGCAAAATGTTGATTATGCATTGGCGCTCACATATGAGGATAAGACTAGTGCTATAGTAGAAATTGATAATGAGATAATTACAAGAACTATTGCAGGTAAGCCAATAAAGCCTAAAACACTAGGACAGAAGGAGTATATTGATAGTATTAAGAAGAATACAATTGTATTTGGTATAGGTCCAGCTGGTACAGGAAAGACTTATCTTGCTATGGCGATGGCAATAGAAGCCTTCAAGAACAATGAAGTTAATCGTATTATTTTAACAAGACCAGCCATAGAGGCGGGTGAGAATCTTGGTTTCTTGCCAGGAGATTTACAGAGTAAGGTTGATCCGTATTTAAGACCTTTATATGATGCGATTTATCAGATTATGGGTGCAGATAGCTTTGTTCATAATTCAGAGAAGGGCTTAATAGAGGTTGCACCACTTGCATATATGCGTGGACGTACTCTTGACAATGCGTTTATCATTTTAGATGAAGCACAGAATACTACACCTGCGCAGATGAAGATGTTTTTAACAAGAATTGGATTTGGATCAAAGATTGTTATAACAGGTGATCTTACACAGAAGGATTTACCAAAGGGTGCTATATCAGGACTTGAGACAGCGGTTAAGATTCTTGACAATATAGAAGGTATAAGAATATCGAAGCTTACAAATAAAGACGTTGTAAGACATCCGCTTGTACAGCAGATTGTAAAGGCTTATGAGGATTATGAAGTAAAGCATAGTAAGAATGACAATTCTTTTAGAAAAAATAGTTCAAAGAACTGGGGAGATAGAAATGACAGAAAAGAAGATTAAGGAATTGATATTTAGAAGTGTTGCAATTATTTATATGGTTGCATTAACAATATTTATTAGCAATTACATTTTAAAGGTTTTTGAAGCAGAACTGTGGGAAAATGAAAGAGCAGCTATGCGAGCTTTTATTGCAATAGGAATGCTTGTTTCACTTGTGTATTTGTCAATTAAAGAAAAAAACATAGTAAAGCTTATGTTTGTGTATCATTTTATATTAGTTGGAACAGCTATATGTATTATGATGCCTATTAAATTTATGCCATTAGTGCTTATTCCTATGATAATAACAGCTATATATAATATAAAAACAGGTCTTGTTTCAGCTATCAGTGTAGGAGCTACGGTTATGCTTGGTATGGGCTATTATCCACTATATGTATTCAGTGGCGCATTAATTATTATTTTAGCCACATCATGCTTTGCAGTAGGTAAGTTTAATAGATTATGGAAAAATATTTTGGGTCAAGTAGGATTTGTTCTAGCTGAGATAATGTTGTTAGTTTACTTTAAAAAGTATTGTGAAGAATTGGGAATGATTTATGAAAAGAATTCCTTTATAGTTTCGGTTGTTGTAACATCGATTATTTGTATGATTATAGCAAATGCTATAAAGATTCTTGCTGATAGAATTATCTACAAGAAGACACCAACTATTATGATAAAAAAACTTACATCAGCAGAGTCGCCAGCAGTTCAGCTTATGAAGAAGAAATCAGCATCTTTATATTATCATTCTAATGAGGTTGCTGAAATGTCTAGATTAGCTGCTAAGAGAATTGGAGCGGACTATAATCTTGCTTATGCAGGTGGATTATTCCATGATTTAGGTAAGGTAGCTGGAAGTGAGTATATAAAGGAAGGTTTAAAGCTTGCTGAACAGTATGGAATACCTAAGGATGTTAGAACTATAATGGTTGAGCATAATGTTAAGTCAAGAGCACCAAAATCAAAGGAAGCCGCTATTGTAATGCTTAGCGATACTGTTGTATCAACTATTGAATATGTTAAGGGGACTATGGATAAAAAGGATATTTCTGAACAGGTTTTGGTTGAAAATGCTATAAATAAGAGATTAACTTCAGGTGCACTTAATAAATCTGGTTTAACTATAGAAGAGTTTAATACAATAAAAGAAACATTGGTAAACATAAAGGAGCAGCAGTAAATGTCAATATATATTGAGAATGAAAATAATGCGAAATTTGATTTTGATTATGAACAAGTTATAACTGATGTTATAAATGAAGCAGTTGATTATGTTAATTGCCCATTTGAAATTAGTGTAGAGGTTACAATTGTGGATAATGCTGCAATCAAGGCTATAAATAAGGAGCAAAGGGATATAGATAATCCTACAGATGTGCTGTCATTCCCTATGGTGAATTATGATGAGCCAGGTCAATTTGAGTTTTTAGAGGATGATGATAATCCAGCGATATATGAATATTTTGAGCCAGATACTGGTGAGTTAATGTTGGGAGATATTGTAATTTCTTCAGAAAAGGTGTATAGTCAAGCAGAAGAATACGGACATAGTATCAAGAGGGAACTTGGATTTTTAGTGGCTCATAGCATGCTTCACTTATTTGGGTATGATCATATGGAAGAAGATGAGAGAGCTGTTATGGAAGCTAAGCAAAGTGAGATATTAGATAGGTTAGGTATTACAAGAGACTAATTGGAAGTAGGATTTTATTATGAGTAAGAATAAAACTAATTTTCTTGTTCAGGGTAGTATACTTGCTGTGGCAGGTATTCTTGTGCGAGTTATTGGAATTATATATAGAGTTCCTGTACAGAATATTTTAGGTACAGAGGGAACTACTTATTACGGCGCGGCTTATGACGTATATTCATTGTTTTTATTGATTTCATCAATGAGTATGCCACTAGCGGTGTCTAAAATTGTTTCTATAAAGCTTGCAAAAAACCAGATAAAGAATGCATATAGAGCATTTGTAGGGGCCTTAATGGTAGGCTTGGCTATAGGAATAGTGGTTTCAGCAATAATTTTTTATGGAGCAGATTTTTTTGCTAGCGCATGGGGATATCCTTCAGCTGTTTATGCTATAAAGGTATTAGCACCAGTATTGCTTATTATGTCAGTATTAGGTGTACTTAGAGGATTTTTCCAAGGAATGGGAACTATGATGCCGACGGCTATATCCCAGATACTTGAGCAGGTTGCTAATGCTATTGTTAGTATTGTAGGAGCAATGTTTTTATTTAAACTGGGTAAGGACGCTGGTCAGTCAGCAGCTCTTGGTGCGGCTGGTTCAACATTAGGAACGCTTGTAGGAGCCTGTGTTGCGTTTATATTCCTGGTATTTGTATATATGATGTACGTTCCAGTTCTTAAAAGACAGTTACATAGAAATCGTATGGTAGAAGAGGAGTCTTATAAGGATTTATCAAAGGAACTTTTATTAACTATTATACCAGTTCTTCTAAGTACAACAGTTTATAATTTTAGTAGTATTTTAGATAGCGGTGTATTTGGTAATATTTGTAGTAGAGTCTTTGATATGAAGGAAAGTGTATATTCGGCTATGTATGGCATATACTCTGGCTCATATAAGCTACTTACAACAGCACCTATTGCTATTGCATCAGCATTGTCAGCAGCTATTGTACCAAGTATTATTAGATCAATAACTGCAGGTGATAGAAATACGGCTATAAAGAAGATAGAATCATCTATGCGTTTAACTATGGTAGTTGCAATTCCAGCAGGAATGGGATTATCAGTATTAGGTGGACCGATTTTAAAGCTTTTATTTAGAATTAATCCAGCAGATATGGATTATGCAGCAAAGATTATGATGCTTTCCGTTGTAACGGTTATAGTATTTGCAATGTCAACTATATCAAATGCTGTATTGCAAGGAATTAACAGGATGAAGACACCTATATTTAATGCACTTATAGGTATGATTATTCATTATATAGCGTTGGTCCTTATGCTTGTTGTATTTAAACCAAACTTATATGCTGTAGTTATAGGAGATATTATATTTGGTCTTGCGGTATGTATTTTAAATGCTATAAGTATTTATAGATACATTGGCTATAAGCAGGAGTTATTTAAAACATTTGTATTACCACTTGTAGCATCTGCTATAATGGGAGCGGTAACAATTGGTGTTTATAAGGTGTCCTATATGGTGGTTGAGATTAATTCAGTATCATGTATGTTAGCTATATTTGCAGCAATAGTTGCTTATGGTATAAGCTTATTGCTCGTTAAGGGTATAAGTGAGGAAGAACTTTTAATGCTTCCTAAGGGACAAAAAATAGTGTCGTTATTAAAAAGATTAAGTTTAATTTAATAGATATGTATAAATGATTTTAAAATGCAGATAATTATCTACAAAGACTATTCTAATTGTGAGGTGCAATATGAAGAAATTTGAGAGATATATCTGCATTTTATTTGTTGTATCCGGATTTATCGCTATGTACATTATTGGATATAAAATTGGAAATAAGAAAGAAGATAATGGTGTTAATAATGAAAATATAGTAAAAGAATCATCTTACGAACAAGATAATATCTATAGAGATAATACCACAGATGTAGCTAAAACAGAAAGTGTAATAAAGGAAGAGGCAATGCTTGTAATTGAAACGGTTAACGAGAAGGATAAGGAAGATATCGTAACAAACAAGTTAGATATTCCAGTTGAAATGATAGGCTTAACACGAAATGATGTAGTTGAATATTTAGAAGAAAATTCGGAGTACTTTGATGAAAAAGGAGAAGAAATAGACAGTTTACTTCTTGTTTCTTTTTCGCCAGAGCAAGTTGTAATACGAAAAAATGTACATGAGGTAGAGATGGTGATTTATACAAATGAGGATTCAGAGCGTTATAACTATTATATAGCTTTTGAAAAGGACAAGGTTATGGTGTACAAAAAGGATAGGGAAACGGTTTTTATAGAAACGGGTATAACTTTTGATATGTTAGATACGGAAACAAGAGAAAGCGTTGAAGAAGGTGTGTGGATAGAAAATATTAGTGTGTTATATAGATATTTAGAAAGTATTACTAGTTAACAAAAAGCATTCTTGCGATTACCTTGGAAGTGTGGTACAATCTACTATGTTTTTATGATAATGGGATAGTTGTGTCCTGAAATAAAAATTATAGGAAGAGTGCTAGTATGACAAGGTTGATTATTGTTGGTGCAGGTGCATCTGGAATGATGGCTGCCATAAGTGCTGCTAAGGCTAATAAAGATATTGATATTATTATCTTAGAGCATGGTGCAAAACCAGGCAGAAAGATTTTAGCCACAGGTAATGGTAGATGCAATCTGACAAATGAAAAATTGGATAGTGAGTGCTTTAGAAGTCATGATGGGGCAGGTATAGAAGGCTGGCTTAAAATGTGTCAGACAAAGGATGTTATAGACATGTTTTACGAGATGGGAATGCTCACATATGACAAAGGAGGATATATTTATCCTTATTCAAGACAAGCATCGACAGTAAATGATACGCTTATTAAGCAGTGTGAACGCTTAGGTATTAAGTTTGTGCTAGATGCTCATGTATTAGAAGTAGAGCCTGGGGATGATAAGACTTTCAAGGTGTTAGCATCTATTGGCTATGAGGAAGATGGAGTAAGAAAGAAGAAAAGAGAATGCTACATAGCTGATAAGGTTATATTAGCTTGTGGTGGAAAGGCGTATTCTAGCCTAGGAAGTGATGGTTCTGGTTACAAAATAGCTAAGAGCTTGGGATTAAAGATGATACCTAGTGTTCCGGCGCTTACTGGACTTAAGTGTAGAGAAAATGTATATAAGCTTGGTGCTGGAGTTAGAACTAATGCGAAGATATCCTTGTATGTGGACCATGAGATGGTATGCGAGGACGAGGGCGAGTTACAGCTTACAGAGTATGGAATATCTGGAATACCAGTATTTCAGGTATCGAGATTTGCTTCTTACGGCTTGTTAGATGGTTGCAAGGTACATGTTAATATTGATTTTGCACCAGAATATACAAAGGAAGAGTTAAAGGATAATATATATAAGTTTAGCAAGATATCTGATGATACTATTGGCAATATTTTAGATGGTATGATCAATTGCAAGCTTAAAGATATGGTTTTGGCATATTGTAGAATAGAAGGCAATGTAAAGGCTAGTGATTTAAGCTTCGACGAGATTGAAAAGATAGTTGCATGTATAAAGAACTATTATTCGGTTGTTATAGAGACTAATGATTTTTCACAGGCGCAGGTTTGTGCAGGTGGCGTTAGACTATCAGAGGTAAATGGGAATTTTGAAGTTATAAAGTTACCAGGTCTTTATATTGTTGGTGAGTTACTTGATGTGGATGGAATATGCGGTGGATATAATCTCCATTGGGCATGGCTTACAGGAATAATTGCAGGAAGAGATGTATAATGATAAGAATTAATCAGCTTAAGATACCTTATGAGAAATCTAAGGATGAACAAGGTATATTAATAAGCAAAATTGCAAAAAAACTTAATATTCCTAAGACTGAGATTACTTCTTTATCGATTGTTAGAAAATCAATTGATGGAAGAGAAAAGCCAGATATTTATTTTGTATATTCGGTAGATGTTGCTTTGGAAAATGAAAGTAAGCTTAAGCCGAAGGTATTTGGCAAGGATGTATCTAAGGTGACTAAGTCTGCTTACAGCTACAAGCCTTCAAAGACTGTTGAAGATTCTGGTAAAACAGTTGTAGTTGGAATGGGACCTGCTGGGCTTTTTTGCGGTTATTTCTTAAGCATAAATGGTTATAAACCAATTATTATTGAGAGAGGTAAAAAGGTTGAGGATAGACTAGCTGATGTAGAAAAGTTCTGGGAAACAGGTGTCCTTAATACCGAGTCAAACGTTCAGTTTGGTGAGGGTGGTGCTGGTACTTTTTCTGATGGCAAGCTTAATACTATGGTTAAGGATAAGCTTGGAAGAAACAAGCTTGTACTTGAAACATTTGTAAAATTTGGAGCTAGTCCAGAGATAACTTATGTTAACAAACCTCATATTGGAACTGATGTATTAAGTCAGGTTATTAGTAATATGCGTGAGGCTATTATAGAAGCTGGTGGAGAGATAAGATTTGAAACTAAGCTTACAGATATTGTGGTTAAGGAAGATAGAATATCTGAAATAATTGTTAATGATAATGAGCGTATAAGTGTTGATAATCTTGTTTTGGCTTTAGGCCATAGTGCAAGAGATACATTTAAGATGCTTTATAATAAAAAGCTTCATATGGAGCCAAAGGCTTTTGCTGTAGGTGTACGAATGGAGCATAAGCAGTCCCTTATAGATGATGCAATGTATGGAATGCGACATGAAGATAGTGTAGATGGTTTACTTGGTGCTGCAGATTATAAGCTTACAGCTCATGCTTCAAACGGAAGAAGTGTATATAGTTTTTGTATGTGTCCTGGTGGATATGTTGTCAATGCTTCTTCTGAGGAAGGAATGCTTGCTGTTAACGGTATGAGCTATAGCAAGAGAGATAGCCAAAATGCCAACAGTGCCATTATCGTATCTGTTACACCAGACGACTTTAAGGATGATAATCCTTTATCAGGTATTGAGTTCCAAAGAGAACTTGAGAAGGCTGCTTTTGACGCAGGAAATGGAAAGATACCTGTTCAAACATATGGAGATTTTAAGTTAGATAAAAAATCTACACAGTTTGGAAATATTACTCCTGTTACAAAGGGGAATACAGCTTTTGCTGATATTAATAAGGTTTTGCCTAAGAGCTTATGCGATGCATTGAAGGAATGTATAACGACTTTTGGAAAAAATATAAAAGACTTTGATGATGAGGATGCAATAATTCTTGGTGTTTAAAGCAGAACATCAACT
>JAFOCU010000370.1 GCA_017381055.1 Lachnospiraceae bacterium | reverse complement strand
AGTATTGCTTTTGGTTCAGGGTCAGATGCAGCTAGAAATGTATCTCAGATAGTACTTTTAGATTCTAATTTTGTTCATATGCCAGCAATTGTTGCTGAAGGAAGAAGAAGTATTAATAACATTCAGAGGTCAGCGTCATTATTCATAAATAAAACTATTTATTCAACATTACTAGCTATATTGTTTTTGTTTGTTAAGATTGATTATCCATTTCAGCCTATACAGCTGACACTTATAGGCTCTCTTAGTATTGGATTACCATCTTTAATATTAGCACTTGAGCCTAATATAAATAGAGTGAAAGGTTCATTTATAGGAAATGTTGCAAGGATGGCAATACCAGGAGGTTTGTTGGTAGTTACAAGTATTATTTCTGCTGAGATTTTTGGATTTATTACAAAAGCAAATGGGCCACAAAGATGTACAATGGCAGTATATGCATTGGCTATCGCATCAGCCATAATGCTTTATAAGGTATGTAAACCTTTTAATAAAATACGAAGTGTAATGTATATAGGTTTCGTAGGTATATTTGTATTTGCATCAATCTTTTTTAAAGACTTCTTTGGACTTGTGCAGATTAGATATTATCAATGGTTAACAATGGGAGTTATAGCATTTTGTGGAATGGTTTTATATGCTATATATGGATTGCTTGTAGAAAAGGCAATGGGAACTACCCCTAATATCTACAAAGTTCATACAACCTTTTGTAATGGTAAAAAGGTGTTGTTAGTTTTAGATGAAGTAGATACAAAAGATTATGCAGATGTAACCGTTCAAATGAAGGGATTAAAGGTATTAAGAGCAGATAGTGTTATTTTTATTAAAAATATGGAGAAACACAAAATATATATAGATAGTAGCGATGAAATAGGCTATGAGGAGATAGTTTGTGCAGCTGCTTATTTTAAGAGAAAACATATTAAAAATGCGGATATATCAGCTGTTGAGGTTTATACAGGAAATGAGAATTATCAGATATCTGAGGGACAAGACAAAGCAGAGGTGATAATTGACAATATTCCTATTAAGAAAGTATATAAACCACGAATTATAAAAAGATTGCGACTAACCTTCTAATGTGTTATATTAGGAGGGTGGTTTGTACTACATATATAACTTTAATTTTTGAATCAGGAGGAAATTATAATGGCTAAGATTGCAATGACAACACCATTAGTTGAGATGGATGGAGATGAAATGACAAGAATCCTTTGGAAGTGGATTAAGGACGAGTTATTATTACCATTCGTTGATTTAAAGACAGAGTATTATGATTTAGGTCTTGAATATAGAAATGAGACAAATGATCAGGTTACTGTAGATTCAGCAGAAGCTACAAAGAAGTATGGTGTAGCTGTTAAGTGTGCTACAATTACACCAAACGCTGCTAGAATGACAGAGTATGATTTAAAGGAAATGTGGAAGAGCCCTAATGGAACGATTAGAGCAATTCTTGATGGTACAGTATTTAGAGCGCCAATTATTGTAAATGGTATCGAGCCATATGTTAAGACATGGAAGAAGCCTATTACAATTGCAAGACATGCATACGGCGATGTTTATAAGGCTACAGAGATGAAGATTGCAGGTCCTGGAAAGGCTGAGCTTGTATTTACAGCAGAGGATGGAACAGAGACAAGAGAACTTATTCATAACTATAAGTCAGCAGGTGTTCTTCAGGGACAGCACAATGTAGAGCCATCTATCGAGAGTTTTGCAAAAAGCTGCTTTAATTATGCATTAGACACAAAGCAGGATATCTGGTTTGCTACAAAGGATACAATTTCTAAGAAGTATGATCATACATTTAAGGATATTTTCCAGGAGATTTATGAGAAGGAGTATGATGCTAAGTTTAAGGAAGCAGGAATCGAATACTTCTATACACTTATCGATGATGCAGTAGCTAGAGTAATGCGTTCAGAGGGTGGATATATTTGGGCTTGTAAGAACTACGATGGAGATGTTATGAGTGATATGGTTGCATCTGCATTCGGTTCATTATCAATGATGACTTCAGTACTTGTATCACCAGAAGGAAATTACGAGTATGAGGCTGCTCATGGAACAGTTCAGAGACATTACTATAAGCACTTAAAGGGTGAGAAGACATCTACAAACCCAATTGCTACAATCTTTGCATGGTCAGGTGCTCTTCGTAAGCGTGGTGAGCTTGATAAGTTACCAGAGCTTATGGCATTTGCAGACAAGCTTGAAGCTGCTTGTATTAAGACAATTGAAGATGGTGATATGACAGGAGATTTAGCTATTATCACATCACTTCCTAATCCAAAGACTCTTACAAGTGAGGAGTTCATTAAGGCTATTAGAAAGAATCTTGAAGCAAGTCTTTAATATTTAGGATTATAGGTCCACTGGCAGAGGCTTAGACAGCTTCTGACAGTGGGCTTTTGTATATTATTTTTATAATGAGGAGGTAAAAGGTATTATGGAGAGAAGGAACCCAGTACCAGGTCAGATTTATAAGCATTTTAAGGATAAAATGTATCAGATTATTGCAGTAGCTATACATAGTGAGACAAAAGAAAAGATGGTGGTATATCAAGGTTTATATGGTGATTTTGGTGTATATGTAAGACCATATGATATGTTTATGAGTGAAGTTGACCATGATAAATATCCTAATGTAACACAAAAGTATAGATTTGAGTGCGTAGGAGTAGTAGGTCAGGGATGTACTGAAGCCAATATTGACAATCAGGTTGAGGTGTGTAAAGCAGATCCTGTAGCTGATATAGTAGAATCTGGTGAAGGGGAAGAAGTAGCAAATCCAGATTTATTAGCATTTCTTGATGCGGAAACCTATGAGGAGAAAAAAGAGGTGTTAGTAGCTATGCGACCAAGAATTACAGATAGATTGATAAATGATATAGCTGTATCACTAGATGTAATAGTGGAAGAGGGAGATATAGAAAAGCGATTTAGAAGCCTTTTATACTGTGTTTCTAAGCTTGATGAATATGAGGTAAATAGACTAAGATAAAGGGTAGCACAATATATTGAAAAATAATAAAAAATATTAAAAAAATTTCAATATATGGGTAAAGTTAACTTCCATCTATGCCGATAAAATGATTAAGTGATATTAGAAAATTTGCTTAAAAGCATGATATATACACAAAAACGGATGGAGGAATTATCATGAAAGATATTATTAGACAGGTAAAAAAACATTGGAAGGTATTGTCAGCGGTGGCAGTTATACTTACAGTTTCT
>JAFOCU010000369.1 GCA_017381055.1 Lachnospiraceae bacterium | reverse complement strand
TGCTCCTCTATCATAGAATACTCATATACTCTTTTTCCCAAATGCAAATCCGAAATATGCAAAAACTTCATCTAACCCTCCACTAATTCTGTTTTCTTACAATTGCATATTCATCATCCAACTGATAATAAGGGCAATTATAAAAAGAATCCGTCATAAACTTACCCATCTCATCTTCGTCAAGGTTCATCTCACATGTATAATATTCATACTCCTCATCATATACATAATTAGAACATGTATCACAACAGCTTGTAGACTTCGCCTGCTTACCTTTAGCCATATATCCATACCTCATCTTTCACTAAACTACCACTATTATATCCTCATCCTCCACTAACCGCAACCCCAATCGCCATCTTCCCTTGCCACCGCCTATACCTCACCACCACCATCCCTCCTTGCCCAAATCAAATTATCAAATCAACCGAAATATATTTATGTATTTTTTTGCATATATGAGGGCTCCGATGATTTGCTTATATGCCCTTCTTGATACTAAGCCTGCGTGTATTTTCTCTAAAACACAGGTTGCTAGTGGTGTTCATGTGATGAGGACATCTTGGAAGATTTTCTATTTTCATTCCCCACACCTTGCACATGCTTATTTATCGCTTGCCTGCATAACTGCGCGGCTTGGCTTATTACCCTGCAGGGGTATAAGAGCCAAGCCTGCTCAAACAGATTCGGCAAGCGGCATTGGTGCTTCGGTGTGGGGATGAAAACTTTACGAAAATCTTCCGAATGATGTCTCTCATTCACACGAACATCACATAGCAATAGCTGTGTTTTGTAGAAAATATCACGCAGTAATAAACTTGTATCAAGAGGGCATTTAGCAAATCACGGGTTCCGAAATCCAATGCAAAAAAATATATAAATATATGCGGTTGTATGATTTAAGAGAATGGCAAGGAGGGATGGTGGTGAAGTTTATTGTAGATGGTAGCAAGGGAAGATGGCGATTCAATTTTTTTGTTGTAATGTAGGGAATTGTGTGGTAATATATGTTATGGTTATGAAGACATTTATAGATAGTTTTGTAAACTACTTGTTAATTTTATGTAAAGGATAGGTATATTAAATGAGAAAATATGTTATTAGTACTGATTCAACATGTGATCTTCCAGAAAGCTTTGTAGCTGAAAACAATGTGGAAGTTATCCCTGTATTATATTCAATAAATGATGTTGTATATGGTACTCCTGATTCTAATATGGATATAAAAGACTTTTATGAAGCTATGAGAAATGGTACTATGCCAACTACTATGGCTTGTAATATTGAAGATTGTAAGACTGCTTTTGAAAAATATGCCAAGGAAGGTTTAGATATTTTACATTTAGCATTTTCATCTGGTTTATCTAGCACATATAACAATGCTGTTATTGCAGCAAACGATATTATGGAAGAATATCCGGATTGTAAAATAACTGTTATCGATACTTTAGCTGCATCTATGGGCGAAGGTATGCTTGTATACTATGCTGTAAAGCTAAAAAACGAAGGAAAGTCTATGGAAGAGGTTGCTACTTATATTGAAGACAATAAAGCAAATGTAATCTCTCGTTTTACAGTA
>JAFOCU010000368.1 GCA_017381055.1 Lachnospiraceae bacterium | reverse complement strand
CAATCGAGTAGGAAGAAATTTTAAATTAGTATAAAATTTCTGTCCTCTCACACCACCGTACGTACGGTTCCGTATACGGCGGTTCAAATCTAAATGATTACATGTTTTAACTGATATTGGTCTAGTAGTGATACTAGACCTCTTTTCTTTAGAATTTTGTTTGGAATTGCTACTTTTAGGAATGTAGATGCACATCTTGCGTAACTCTTTCTGCAATTTGCCCATGTTATACATTTCCATTCTGGCATTCCTAATCTCCTCAGAGCTTTGTATTTGGTTTTAACTTTCTTCCATTGTTTCCAAATACACATTCTTAATCGAAACCTTATGTTTCTGTCTATTTCTTGACATACACTTTTGAAATTTCCGATTCTAAAGTAGTTTATCCACCCAACTACTTTTGCTTTGATTTTCTTTAAGCGATAATCCATGCTTACGCCCCAATTTCTTTTTGTTAATTCCTTTAGTTTGGCTTTAAGTTTATCAATAGCGATTTTATGTGGTTTTGCTTTCCAAGTTTTACTATATGTATCAAAGTAGAATGCAAAACCTAAGAATTTTATATCATTTGGTTTTGATACTTTACTTTTAGTCATATTTACCTTTAACCCTAGTTTCTTTTCTATAAATTTCGATACATTTTCCATCACTCTATCTGCCGCTTTACTTGAGCCTACTAGAATAATGCAATCATCTGCGTATCTTGTATAATTCAGATTTCTTGATTCTAGCTCTTTATCAAGTTCATTAAGCATGATATTGCTTAATAATGGAGATAGATTTCCGCCTTGTGGTGTTCCGATAGTTGATTCTTTGTATTCATCATCTATCATAATTCCACTAACTAGAAACTTTCTAATTAAAGAAACTATCTCTCCACTTTTCACATTTTTCATAACTAAACTAATTAACTTATCGTGGTTTACATTATCAAAGAACTTTTCTAAATCTATATCCACTATCCATTGATATCCATCATTCATGTATTCTAGTGCTTTTATAATAGCCATTTCACAACATCTATTTGGTCGAAATCCATAGCTATTATCACTGAATATAGGTTCATAGATTGGAGTTAATACTTGCGTAATAGCTTGTTGTACAAATCTGTCCAATACTGTAGGTATTCCTAACTCTCTTACTCCCCCATTGTCTTTAGGTATCTCTACCCTTCTCACAGGTTGTGGCTTATATGTCTTTGTTCTGATTTGCTCCTTGATTTCTTCTCCGTGTGCTTTTAGATATTCTTTTAGGTCAGTATATTTCATACCATCTATACCTTCTGCACCTTTATTTCTGTATACTCGTAAGTATGCTTGATTTAAGTTATCATCACTTAACATCTTTTCTAATAAACTGTTATCAGTTTTCATGCATTGTTACCTCCATTTGTTTCGCTATCTACTATACTGACTTCCACTTTCATCCGTTCTTTGTCTACTTATGGTTCTAGTTTACTCTCTGTCTTCGAGATTTGGTATAGTAGAATCAAATTTCCATTTTAATAACTGTAGATTTGTTCTGTCCTTCACTCCATATCCATTACAGATACTTCCTCGCTACTACGACATCTGCTGACTTCTTGCCATTCGTTGTTACTACTATATCGTTGACAAGACCTCCCGGGATAAGGTCATAACTCCTTCACTTCATCTATCCGCCACATTTACTCCATTCAGTATTCCTCGACTCTATAGGGTTTATGTTGTTTTGCACACTCGCCCGACTGTTTGAAGCCTGATGTGATTCGTGTTCCTCGGACCGAAGTTTTGCCTCCACCTTCTTTCAGATTCCATCTCACGATGGACACCCTTGGTCTTGGCTAATGGTTGGCGGCCGAGGTGAACGCCCCCATAGTGGACTTGCACCACCAAGATTTATGCCATGCCCGGCATACAAAAAAGATATGTTTTTAATCACATATCTTCTTTTGATATTCTTTGGGTGAAAGCCCTGTCATTTTTTTAAATACTTTAGAAAAATAGTTCACATCACCAAACCCACTCAACAATGCCGCTTCCTTAATCTTACAATCTTGACGTAAATATTTTTTAGCTTGTTCCATT
>JAFOCU010000051.1 GCA_017381055.1 Lachnospiraceae bacterium | reverse complement strand
ATTCTCTATACCAATCCCACTGTCTACTATACTAACCTGCAGCAAATCCCCATCTATTTTTCCTTCTAAAATTATTTTCCCCATTTCATCCCCATAGCCATGTACAATAGAATTTGTCACAGCTTCTGATACAGCAGTCTTCACATCACTTATTTCTTCCAAAGTTGGATTTAATCTAGTCATAAATGCAGCAATAACAACTCTTGCCAACGCCTCATTTTCAGCCTTACTATACATCTCCACCTTCACTTCATCATTCATATAATTTCCTCCTCATCTAATTATTTGACCATTACTTTTCATATCCCTATAAAACATATAATCTATGCAAACCATCTACATCAACTTATACAAGCCAGACAATTTAATTATTCGTTCAATATTCCCCGTGACACCTGATAAACTTATTCTTCCACCTAACGGCTTTATAAGCTTATATCTTCCAAGAATCATTCCTATTCCCGAACTGTCCATAAATTTTGTATTAGTAAAATCAAACTCAATATTCTTAATCCTTCCACTATATATTTTCAAGTCAGCCTCTTTCTTTATATCTCCTGCACTGCAATGATCCACCTCCTCTGGTAATTTAATTACCAATGTGTCTTTACACACCTTATACTGAATATTTTTCACCTTCTCACCTCCGTCTTATTTATTTTTTCTTTCTGTTATCGTAAAAAAAGAGAAAATAGACTAACTATTTTCTCTTCATAAGTATTTTATATTAATTTTTCTGATGTGTTGCCCATCCAGCATATTCACTTCCTGGAGCAAGCTCTATGACCTTGTCAAAGCACGCAATGGACTTTTCATTATTTGCTCCACCATTTTGTGCCTTGTAGCATTTACCCATATTATACCAAAGACCTACATTATCTGGTGTATATACTACTGCTTTTTCAAATGCTGGAATAGCAGTTGCATAATCAGAACTATTAAATGCTTGATAAGCAAGATTATTATAATGCTCTCCTGCCTGTTCAAAAGATACACCTTTTAATGAATTGTACATAGCTAACATAGGTTCTGATGTAAGCTTCGCAGTATCCACTGTATAAAGTGCATCTGCACATCCTATTATATCATTTGCAAAATATTTGTTAGTTGCGTCCGTAAGCATATCATAAACAGCTGTATCCACCTTCTGATTAGATGCATCCTGCAATGAAGCTTCAAGCTGAGCCTTTTCAGTTTTAAGTGCCTCAACCTGTCTTTCTAATTCCGATACACTTATGTTAAGCATCGCAACACTATCCTGATAGCTATTTATCTTATCCTTGTATTCTTTATTCACATCACTTTGCTTAGCTGGTGTCACAATAAAGAATACCATAGCAGCACCTATTATAATTCCAATCACAATGTTGATAAATGTTATCAATCCATAATTAACATCTCTATATGAGTTCTTTGGAATTATTACATCATTGCCGCTTAATTCATCTCTCTCATTAAGTTCTGCAACTGTTTTAGCTGGTTTCTTAGAGTTCTTAGCCTTAGCTTTTTCCTGTTTTTTCTTATTAATCTCATCCATATATCTTAATGTTAATGTGTTATTAACATCTATAAGGATAGCTTTTTTAAGTATCTTAAGCGCTCTATCATACTCATCATTTTTCATATATAACAAAGCTAAAAGTTGCTGTGCCTTAAGGAAATTCGGATTCATATTCAGTATCTTCTTAAGCTGAATAATAGCCATATCTGTACTTCCTTGATTTGCTGCATCTAATGCTATGTTGTACTTTTTAATGGACTGATTCATAAGATTCAACTTATTTGGATTAGACTGAACCGCCTTCAAGTACGAATCTGCCACATTCTTTTCTGGCTTAATATTCTTACTGATAACCCACTCAGCAAATGCTGCTACACACTCACCCATCTCAAAGTATACAAGACCCAAAAGATTTCTTGCATTGATATTTCTTTTATCAATTCTTACACTTCTTCTAAGTAAGTCTGCCGCACCAGATAAATCTCTAACTCTAGCCTTAGCAAGTCCCATATTATAATATGTATTGGACATTTTCACTATTTTCTTGTATAAGGTTACATCAGTACCACAACTATTACAGAAGTTAGTCTCTGACAAAACACTATTACACTTGTAACATCTCATTTATCTGTTCTCCTTGGTTTCCTGCATCATTTCCAATAAAATATCAGTCAAATCAGTTGTGTTACTATTATAAATTGCATCCTCTGCCTCATCTACCTCTAAGCTTGGATGAAACTTCTTGATTTCTTCTTCAAAATTAATCATACTTTACCTCCAAATGCGCCTTTATCTCGCCTACCATATACAAGGAACCTACACAGAACAGATAATCTTTTTCTTTGATAAGTTTCTGCCCATAGTCATATGCCTCTCCCAAAGCATTAAAACAATGTACCTCCTTGCCTGACTTTCTTAGATAGGATGCCATATCCTCCACCGCTGCTGCTCTCGCATTCATAACCGGTGCTACTAAAAAGCCCTTGCATCTGTCTATTTCCTCTATCAGATTCATCATCTGATAATACTCTTTTTCCTTTACAACACTAAACAATATATAAGCTTCTGAATCTTCCTTTTCCATAAGCTCATTGACAAACTCTTTAAATTGAAGCACCCCATCATAATTATGAGCCCCATCAATAAATGTTCTTTCTGCGATAAGCTCCATTCGACCAGACCAAACAGTGTTCTTCAACCCTGTTTTTATAGCATCATCTGTAATATCTCGTTCTAAAAGCTTAACTGCTGTTATCGCTAATGCTGCATTTCTTGTCTGATATTCCACTACAAACGGAATCTCAAAACATTCGTTTTTATAATAACTGTTAGCAAAGCAAAAATCAATAGCTT
>JAFOCU010000367.1 GCA_017381055.1 Lachnospiraceae bacterium | reverse complement strand
CCATCTAAAAATATAAATACCCATAGAAGCCAAGTTACTCTTTGGATGCTCTGGCTTCTCCTGAAAATCGTTGATACGGTTGTCCTCATCTGTAACAACAATACCAAATCTGCTTGCTTCTTCCATCGGTACAGGCATAGCTGCAATAGTAATGTCTGCATTCTTCGACTTGTGATAATCAAGCATAACTTCATAATCCATCTTATAGATATGGTCTCCTGATAAGATTAAAACATAATCCGGATTGTACTGATCTATATAATCAATATTCTGATAAATAGCATTCGCAGTACCTGTGTACCATTCACTATTACCGCTCTTTTCGTACGGTGGTAATACAGATACACCGCCAATATTTCTGTCAAGATCCCAAGGGATACCTATACCAATATGTGAATTAAGTCTAAGTGGCTGATACTGGGTAAGAACACCCACTGTATCAATGCCAGAATTAATACAGTTACTCAACGGAAAATCAATGATACGATACTTCCCCCCGAAGGCAACTGCTGGCTTTGCAACCTTTGATGTGAGAACACCTAAACGGCTGCCCTGTCCTCCTGCTAATAACATAGCAATCATCTCTTTTTTCTTCACGTCATCACCTCGTTGTATATTATATAGAAGAATTATATCACATAATGTCAGATAAGTGAAGATGTTTTCCACATTTTTTCATTAAATTCCAAGGTAATTTATTCATAAAACATTCCCTCCGGTTTATTTGCATTTTCTGCCAATATGTGTATAATAAAAATATAGTCGCAGTTACGATATAACTACGATTAAATTAAAGTGTTTTTTCACTTCATATCAATATATTCAGGGAGATTTTTCATATGAGTAATAAAGTAATTAAATTAACTGACAATATTTCCATAGATTTTAACAATATTCGCAAGGTGCACTTTATAGGAATTGGTGGAATTTCTATGAGTAGTTTAGCCGAAATACTTTTATCTAAAGGTATTTCTATTTCTGGCTCTGACACAAATGTTTCAGATCTTACAAAGCACTTAGAGAGCTTAGGCGCTACTATTAACTATGTTCAGCAGGCTGAAAATATTACTAACGATATCGACTTGACAGTTTATACTGCTGCCATCGACCCTAACGACCCTGAGCTTAGAGCTTCTATTGAAAAAAATATCCCTACTATTCCAAGAGCAACATTACTTGGACTTATTATGAAGAGCTACCGCCATGCTATAGGCATCTCCGGTACACACGGAAAGACTTCTACAACATCTATGATGTCACATATTTTATTGGCAGCCGAAACTGATCCAACTATTATGGTAGGCGGAATTTTAAATAGCATCAACGGTAATCTTCGTATCGGTAAAAGCGAAACTATGATTACAGAAGCTTGTGAATACACAAATAGTTTCTTATCATTCTTCCCAACCGTTGCAGTAATTTTAAACGTTGCTGAAGATCATATGGATTTCTTTAAAGACATTGACGATATAAGGTTATCCTTTAAAAAATATGCAAACTTAGTCCCTTCACACGGAACTGTTGTTATAGGCAGTGATATTGATAATATTTCATACTTCACTTCTGACCTTGATTGCAGTGTAATAACTTTCGGTTCAGAAGAATCTGGCGCAGAGGTTACTGCTACTAATATTACTTACGACGAGTTTGCTAATGGCAGCTTCGACTTAGTACGTAACGGCCAGGTTCTTACACACATAGATATGAAAGTAACTGGTCTTCATAATATTCATAACGCTTTGGCTGCCGCTGCTACTGCTATGGCCCTCGACCTTCCAGTCAGCGCTATCAAGGAAGGTTTAGAAAGTTTCTTAGGTACGGTAAGACGTTTTGAAAAAAAGGGTGAGCTTAACGGATTTACAATTGTTGATGACTACGCTCACCATCCAGATGAAATCAAAACAACATTGGAAACAGCTAAGAATTATCCTCATAGCAAGCTATGGTGCGTATTCCAGCCACACACTTACACTAGAACAAAAGCGTTCTTCAACGAGTTTGTTGAAACTCTTTCTCTTGCAGATGCTGTGGTATTTGCCGATATATACGCAGCAAGAGAAATTAACACTATCGGAATCTCATCAAAGGATTTATGTGATGAGATGATTAAATCAGGAAAAGAGGCCTACTATTTCCCTTCGTTTGAAGAGATTGAAAAATTTTTATTAAAAAATTGCAAAAAAGGTGATTTGTTGATAACTATGGGAGCCGGAAATGTTGTAAACATTGGCGATAACCTACTTAAAAGTTAATTTTCCACATTTTCCACATTTTCCACTTTATCACAAAAACTCGACTTTTCCTTGATTTTACGGGAAAATTCCTGTTTGAAACTATGAAAAAATATGTTATAGTATGTCTACTAACGCATAGGCGTTTAAGGTATAGATAATGAGGAAAGAGTTATGGAAAAGATTGTATTAGAAAAAAGTCCTTTAGCGGACGTTACATTAATTTCAAATTTATTTTTAGATAAATATATGCCAAAGGCAAACGGCGAATATGTAAAGGTATATCTCTACATACTTAGATGCAGCACTATTCTTAATGCAGATTTATCTGTTGGTTCTATTGCTGATGCTTTAGAATTAACTGAAGCAGATGTTACTAGAGCATTAAGATATTGGGAACAGGCTGGCATTTTAGGACTAGAACTTAACAAGAATAGTGGTATTTCTAGAATTATTATTAAGGATTTAAGAAATGACCTACCTATTACTTTCAAACTCGTGCCTGAAGTTGCTACCACATCTACTATTGCATCTTCAACAGCTAGCCCATTCAAAGTGGACAAGCAGCAGACCACTACAAAGACTCACATTACTTACGAAGAGCCTACTGAAGATATTCCAAAGCAACGCCAGTTTACTAATAGCGAGCTTACTACTCTTACTTCAAATGAAGAAATAAAAGAGTTGTTATACATATCTCAAACATATCTTGGTAAAACCTTTTCATCTACTGAGACAAATACCATTCTTTATTTCTATGATGGTTTAGGCTTCCCAGTAGACCTTATAGAGTATTTGATTGAATACTGTGTTTCAAATGGTCATAAGGCTATGAAGTATATCGAAAAGGTTGCTTTAAATTGGGCCAAGGAAAACATTACAACTGTCGATATGGCAAAAGCTAAGATGGCAACTATGAAGGGTAACTCTTACCCTATTATGAAGGCTTTCGGCCTATCAGGTAGAAATCTTGCTGCTACAGAGCAAGAATTTGTTGTTAAATGGACAGACGAGTACGGTTTCTCTCTAGATATGATTTTAGATGCTTGCAACCGCACTATTAACACAATACATCAGCCTAGCTTCCAGTACGCTGATTCCATCCTTCAAAGATGGCTCAAAAACGGAGTTAAAACTCTTGCTGACATTAAAACTCTTGATGCAGTACACGAAACTAAGGCAAAAGAAACTGCTACTTCAAAAACAGCTACAAAAAATAGCTTTAACAACTTCTCTACTCAGCGCGAATATGACTATGCGGCTTTAGAGAGAGATTTACTTAGAAGGAGATAATTCGTGGGATTAACAGTATCACAATACGATGCTCTTATGAGAGAGTATGATAGAACAAGGCTTGCTCACAAGCGTCAGCTAGATGATAGATATGCTGAAATATATAGTAAAATCCCTCGTATCAAAGAGATAAATGATACCATATCTTCTATCTCTATACAGGGCGCCAAGAAGATGCTTCTCGAAGGCACTGGTACGGTAGAGGATATAAAAGCAGAAATCGAAGCCCTTTCAAAAGAAAAGGCTTCACTTTTGCGTCAAAATGGTTATTCCGAGGACTACCTCGCTATGGAATATACATGTAGCAAGTGCCAAGATACAGGTTATGTAGGTCAGAGCAAATGTAATTGCCTTAAAAACTCTATTATTGAGATTCTTTATGAGCAATCTAACATCAAAGAGATAT
>JAFOCU010000366.1 GCA_017381055.1 Lachnospiraceae bacterium | reverse complement strand
CAAAAGGTCAGTTTGAAAGAAGTTGGACTAAATGGGGATTACTACCTTATGTAGATTATTCAGACCAAACAACATCTAAACCTGCGGCACCCGCACCAGTTGTTAAGCCTAGCGTATCAACACCATCATCAGAATATTATCCAGCGTATACAGGAACTTCAAGTAGCTTAGATGCGATATTAGCAGCAATAGGCGTTCCTGCTCAATACAGAGGAAATTATAATGCTAGAAAACCAATAGCGGAGGCTAATGGTATTGCTAACTATGAAGGAACAGGAACACAAAATACAATGCTTAAAAATCTTGCTAAAACAGGCAAACTTAAAAAAGTAGGAAGTGCGGCATCTGCACCAGTTCCTCAACCACAGCCAACTGTAGCTTACTATCCAGCATATACAGGTAATGCTTCTGGACTAGATGAAATTCTTAGAGCTATAGGAGTTCCATCTAAATACATAGGAAATTATAATGCTAGAAAGCCAATCGCAGAAGTGAATGGAATTAAGGATTACAAAGGAACAGGAACACAAAATATCCAATTAAAAAATCTTGCCAAAGCCGGAAAACTTAAAAGAGTTTAAATGATTATCTAAATCTGTCCTTGCTTTGTGAGAAAAATTTTGATATAATAGAATCATAAAGAAAGGACGGATTTTAAGATGATTACAATGTCAATAGATGCATCCAGTAAAGCAACTGGAGTTGCAATTTTTAAGGAAAAAGAATTAGTGCATTATGAATGTATTTATGCTACAGATACAAATTCATTAGATAGAATTAATAAGATGGTTGCAAGAATTAAAGAGCTTTATACAACTTGGAAAGTTACAAATGTTATTATGGAAGATGTTATTCCAGAAGATGTTCGTCATAATCAACAAGTTTTTAAAGTATTACATTATTTACAAGCAGCTGTAGTATTAATGTTGCATAATTATAAACAAACAGTTGAATTTTATGTTTCTTCAGAATGGAGAAAAAAATGTGGAATTAAAACAGGCAGAGGAATAACAAGAGATATGGTAAAACAAGCAGATATAAAGTTTGTTAAAGATAAGTATAACTTAGATGTTAATGATGATATCGCGGACGCTATCGGTATTGGTTACGCTTATCTGAACCCTCCTATTCCTACAGGCGCAACTTCCGCAGTTAAAAAATCAGCTTTTTAAACAAAAAAAAATAGGGAGACTAATGTCTCCCTTTTATTTTATCAAACAATGTGTTAGTGATGTGAATTATTTCTTCTCCGTAGGTAGCAATAATATCCGCTAATATTTCTTCTTGTTCGAGAGATAGTTCTACGTTATAGGAGAACATAGCCGCGTGTGTCAACTCGTGACATATGACCTTTTTTAATAATTCACCATACAGTTCTTCGCTTATATAAATTTTTTTATCAATATCATTGCAGACACCGATGGTGTAGGACCCATCGTATCTGCGTAAGTGATAGCTATAACTTGGAACGAATTCCAAGCGCCACCACTCATTGTTTATATTAAACATTTTTTACTTTGTTAGCAAGACTAACTAATTTTTGCTGAAGAATAGTTTTTTCTTCAGGAGATGCTCCTTCAATCATTTCAGTAATATCTTCTGAAAGCTCTTTTAAATATTCTTCAAGCTCTTTCATTTTAGCTGGAGTTCCATGATGTTCTTCTTTTGCTTCCATATAGAAACGTCTGCGAACTCCGCTACGACCTTCTCTTGCATCTCTTATTTCCATAGGATAGTTCCTATTCCCTCCATTAGAGCTAGATGAGGCGCTGCTTCCACCAGTGTTATTGCCAGTCGCATCGGAACTCCCGTTGTAATACATAGTACCTCTTTTCTTATTCATCATCTCTTCTAAATAAGGGTCATATCTATATCCATCGCGATACATAATAGGTTCTTCATATCCTCTAGAACCGCCACCACGAGCATTATTTCCCTGCATTGATGAATCAGAGTACATAATTGGGTACATCATCATTTGCTGATTATGTCCGCCATTTTTATCTTTTTCTTCCATTGCTTTTGTAATTGTGCAATAGTAAATAGCTTCTTCTAAATCTTTTATCATATCAATAGCTTCGCCAAGTTCTTTAGCATCTACATTCTGTAAATTTCCCATTTGTGCTTGAGCGCAAGCCATTAAAGAGTCTTTCATAGATTTTAATCTTTCCATATTTTCCTCCTTACGCAACTCTCTCAACAATTAAATTAGCGTTTTGTACTAATATATCTTGAGTTGATGAGTTTCTTACTGCTACTTGCAAGCAACAATTTTTTGGTACATCTAAAAATACTGCGGAAGCTACGTTAAAGTATTCTTCAACTGCAGCTGGAGTAACAATCATTGTGCTACTTCCAACAGGTTCTCCATCAATAGAAAGAGATAAAGAGATGGCTTCTACAGTTCCACCGGTTGGAATTGCTATATTTCCACTAAAAAATACTTTATATCTCGCGCGGCACTGTGAAGTAATTCCTCTTAATGCAACTAACCCAGAACCAGGTCTATGCATTATTGAGCAATTCCCGCACACTGTCACATCCGAGAATAAAACATTTTGATTTGCTGCTACAGTTTGTTCTGTTACTGCAATATATTCTGCCATGTGACTAGCCCTCCTTAAAATGCGCAACCGTTGTTGTTATATCCTGAGAACTGTCCGCAACAGTTAGTTGGGAATGTTACAGGTGTTGGTGGCTGTACTACATATGCATTTACAGGACAATCTGCGCCAAGTCTGCGGATAAGCTCTGCAGTCTGTGCTTGCTGATTAGCTGCAATAAATGTATTTTGTTCTGCCTGAGAAGCTTTAAACTTCAATGCCTGATTTTCAGCTTGTAAACTTGCAATCTTATCTTGAGTTAAGAAATCAAGGATTGCGCGAGTGCTTGAATTCTGAGAATCAATGATGTCTCTTGTACTATCTGTGATTGCTCTACGAGTTTCACAAGATTGAGTTGCTAAATTGTAATTAGTATCTGCAAAACTTCTTTCAAGCAATCTCTGTGTTTCACAACAGCAAGAAGCATTCTGTGCAGCCATGTTATTAAGCTGAGCTACTATTGTATTTGTGTTCTGCATATTGGCAATTGTATCGGCATTGATTGTCTGAATAATGTCATTAGTATTCTGATTAGCTGTAGCAGCTACACCTGAGAATCCTTGACATAATGCGTTCTGAACACCAGAGAACCCATTTAACATGCCTGTGTTAGAAGCATAGAAGCCGTCACAAAGACCTTGCTGAATTCCTCTGATTCCATTTTCTAAACCATTCATATCGAAACCATAGCTGATTTCTTCTCTAGTTGTAGAACCATTGCGGTTTCCACCGAAGCCTCCATAGCCCCAACCTCCGAACATTGCGAAGAGGAATAGAATTACCCACCAGCCTCCGTTACCGCCAAAGCCGAAGTCATTGTTGTTATTGCCATCTGTAACTGCGGCAATATCTGATAAACTGTAACCATTTGAACCATTAAACATTTCGGTTCCTCCTTTATAAAATATTTATTTAAAGTCCAAAGCCTCGTTTAAAAGCAGTGAACTCTTTTTCAAAATCAATATTATTTTCTTTACAAACATTTTGAGCTATTTGCATAATATCTGATGTTTTACCTTGCTGAGCTAATTGTATTAAATTTGCAAACATAGGATTGTTTTGCATATTTTGTTGCATGAACATCATTAACATTTGTTGTGGATTAAAAGCTGTCATTGATATTTATTTCCTCCTTTTTGTGCGCAGATGTAGGTTGAGGGATTACTAAGTTAGATATCTTGCTTTCTAAAGCATCGAGTCTCGCAAGTATTTTCTCTTCTAAAGAATCCTTAGCGGCAACCGCGCATTCTTCTTTAATTTGATAAGTCATAATTGATGTAGTTCCATTAGTGTTCCAAGATTTAATATAAATTTCACTTAAATCTGCCTTTGGATAAATACCATATCCACCTATTGGAACATCCGTGGCTTTGACCATTTCTATGCTGTCTACAATTTTGCCATTAAGGCTTGGATTAGTCATTAAAGGATTTAATGACTGTTGTTGTTGATATCCACCATATTGGTAGCTACTAGGTAATTGATAATTGTTAAAATACATATCCTTTTCTCTCCTCTCTGTCAATATTATATAAAAAATAAATATGGAACTTTTTCCTAAAATTCCCAGGAAATTCTAGTCATTCTCTATAAATTTGAAATTTGACAGGTAACCCTAGATTTTTAAGTGAAATGTATTTTTTATCGTGTCTTGGATTTTATTTGAATTGTAGATAATTACAGATTTATTACTGATAAATAGACAAAAAAAATGGCGAGACTAAAATAGTCTCGCCAATTATTATTTTTTAAGTTCTTCTAAAAATTGATAAATATCCATATGTGGAATAATACCATTTAATTTATCTCCAAGATACGCATTTCTCATCATATCATTATATTGAGCTGCAAAAATTTCTGGTGAAATTGTATTTTCAATTTCTTTATAAACTTCATCATAGTATCTTTTACACCATTTAAAGTTTGTATCTGCATGCTCCCTTGCTCTAGCATAACATTCAATATAATATTCATATATATGCAACATACAATTTACTGACCACATTGTAATAAAGCCATTATATGGCGCTTTCTTTTTAGCTTCTTTAATAGCAAAAATCATATTTTCTACATATCCATAGAAGCTGTCACGCTCTGAACTGCCATAACTATATTGACAATCATTAGCACGAGTTATACTATTAGGTGATTCATGCCAATAGTAAACATGAGCAGAAATAAAATTGATTTGCTCATTATCATTACAACATAATCTACACATTGTATTAAAGCCATTATCTTCATTCGCTCTTGAAGTTTCGTGGAAATGAATATTATATTTATCAATGAAGCTTCTTCTATAAAGTTTTCCAAACATCCAAACCATGTCACCTTCATGCGCCATCAAAAGAGGACCATCACCTGGTTTTAATCCTTCTTCATGCACCTCATCAAATACTCCAACAGCCATTTGAAATAAGGGGTCATTTATTTCTATACTATTACGGAGAGCCTTTAACGCGAAAGACCCGTTAAAAGTATCATCAGCGTCGATAAAAGTAACATAACCGTTGCTAGTGTTATCTAACCCATATTGGCGTGCTACACCAGGACCGCCATTTTCCTCATATCTTAATAAATTAATTTTTAATATAGAATTAAAATGCTTAATAACATCATTATAATTCTGTTCTGTTGATGCATCATCAACTATT
>JAFOCU010000365.1 GCA_017381055.1 Lachnospiraceae bacterium | reverse complement strand
AATGTATCCTGCATATCACGTGCTGGGTGATCCTGTGGTGTATTAAGAGCTGTGAAATTGTAGTAATCTGTTTCAATTTCAGTTCCCTCAAATACCTCAAAGCCCATAGATGCAAATATATCAATTAACTGATTACGGATAAGAGTAATAGGGTGAAGATTACCTGTCTCTACCTTGTTAGCTGGCATAGAGATATCAACCTTCTCGCTTTCATATCTAGCAGTTAACTCCTTCTCCTTCATCTTCTCATCTAACTTGTCAAATTCTACAAGAGCCCACTCCTTTAAAGCGTTTACGCTCTTACCATACTCAGCTCTATCTTCAGGTGCGATATCCTTCATACCCTTCATAAGCTGACCAATCTTTCCAGTCTTCGAATCCATGAAAGTCTTTTTGAATTCGTAAACAGCCTTAGAGCTTTCTAAAGCTTCCATGCCGTTTAAAATTTCCTGCTTAATAGCATCAAGCTGTTCATTTAAACCATTTCCTTGCATTTCTCTCTCCTACTTTCTTTATGATTTATAACTATTCAGAGCCATGCGAATTTATATAACAAGACCGGGCAAGCTTGCTTACAAAGGTCTGTTTATATAAATTCATATGGCGAGAAACCACATGAGCAAAGTAACGTGCTTATAGCACGGCTTTGCGAATTGAGGTTCTGAATAGTTCAGTTACGGGTAAAAAACAAAACGCGAAATACTCGTCTATCAGGGACGAATATTCCGCGGTACCACCCATTTTCCTTATAATAAGGCACTTAATATGCTTAACGCGCATCAACGACACTCTCTACTTGCATATGCTTTAAAGAATGCAGCTCCTATGTGAAATTCATTATTCTTATATTGCTCTAAGGGCTTTCAGCCGGTGACCCCACTCTCTTTCAGAGTTATAAGATAACTACTGTGCATAATCATTGCTTTTATGTATTTTTATTATTTAGTGATTTTAGCATAAGGATGCGAAATAAGTCAATAGTATTTTAACATATCAACCATTTTAATATACACCTTACTTCTCAATATACTTAACCCCTAGCTCCTCTAACTTTTCAACAAGCTTATTATATGCCTTTAAAGAAGCCTTATCTTCCTTAATCTCTACTATAAACTCACCAGATGTAGCCTTTACCATACTTTCAATATCTGTAAGCTCAACTCTGTCATTATTATAAAAATAATCACTTTCCACTACAGTAATAGCATATACCACGCCATTAAAGTCATCTTCTGTAGAAACTTCTCCTGCAGTAGTGTTCTCTGCTCCTTCTCCTGAACCAGAGCCATTGCCACCACCGTCGCCATCTCCAGAGCCAGAGCCTCCGCAGTTACCAACTGTAAGTGCAATAGCTACCACTACTAATATTATTATCAAGCTTATTATCTTTTTCATTTCCCTATTCCTCCCCTACGGATAAATCTGTCTCTGAGTAGTATAAATACTTATACTCCTCCTGTACAGATTCCATAGCTTTTGTAATCTTTCTATATGCCGAAACTGTTCCTGCCTGAGAGCCATTATATACAAAATCGCAAAGTATAGTGTCTCCATAGGCATAGTCTGCACTCTCTAATGCATCAGCAAGTCTTGCTTCCACATCATCACCGGCAGCAATTCTGCTTATCACTTCATTTTTACTTGAAACAACTAGAGTCCATTTACCATCCTGCATT
>JAFOCU010000364.1 GCA_017381055.1 Lachnospiraceae bacterium | reverse complement strand
GAGCTTGATGGTAAGATCATTAAAGAAAATGATATTATGGGTATTGGTGATCAGGGTATCGTGGCAGTAGGTCAGGATATTGCTGATACAACAGTAGAGATGATAAAAGAGCTTGTTGACGATGACACAGAGCTTATAAGTGTTTACTATGGTGCTGATGTATCTGAGGAGGATGCAGAAGGTATTGCTTCTAGAGTTAATGAAGAGTATCCAGATTTAGATGTAGAAGTTAACTATGGTGGACAGCCAATTTATTATTATCTCATATCAATTGAATAATAAATATTAATATAAAAGAAGCTTTCGTTTGATTCGAAAGCTTCTTTTGTGATATACTTTATGTTGCTTAAGTTATGAGTCATTTGTTATGGAGAAAGATGATGAATATTCGAGATATTAAAGGTATAGGAGAGAAAACTGAAAAGTTATTTAATAAGCTAGGAATATATACAGATTATGATTTGATTGAGTATTATCCAAGAAATTATGATTGTTTTATGCCACCTGTATCAATTGATGAGGTTGATTCTGCAAATGGAACACCTGCTATTGAAGGTATAGTGGTGTCAGATCCTGTTGTTAAAAGGATAAGAAGTTTAAATATATTATCAGTGTTTATTAAGGATAATAGAGGTGAGAAAATAAAGCTCACTTGGTTTAATATGCCTTTTTTGAAGAATAGTCTTAAGATGGGATATAAATACATATTTAGAGGTCAGGTAAAAAAAGATAAATATGGAAAAAATCCCACAATGGAGCAACCAGTAATATATTCTCAGGCTGATTATGAGAAGAAAATGGGCGTAATGCAGCCAGTTTATCCACTTACAAAGGGATTAACAAACAATATGGTCACAAAAACTGTAAGCTGTATTTTAGAGAATCTTGATTTGCAAGAAGATTATCTTCCAGACACAATTAAGAAAAGAGCAGGGCTTATGGAATATAATGAAGCAGTAAAGGCAGTGCATTTCCCTGTTGATAAGGAAACAATTATAAAAGCAAGAAAACGCTTAATATTTGATGAGTTTTTTATTTTTTTACTTGCTCTTAGAAGCTTTAAAGAAAATACTAAGATAGAAGATAATAAATTTGTTATTGATAATAATGCTGAAGGGAACCGTCTAATTGAATCTTTACCATATAATTTAACAGAAGCGCAGCTTAAAGTGCTGGCTGAGATTAGGAAAGATATGTCTTCAAACAGAGTTATGAACAGGCTTGTGCAAGGTGATGTAGGTTGTGGAAAAACAATAATAGCCTTTTTATCTCTTATTGACATAGTAGCTAAGGGATATCAGGGAGCTTTAATGGTGCCGACTGAGGTGCTTGCTACACAGCATTATGATAATCTTTGCGAACTAAAAGAAAAGTATAATTTACATATAAATCCTGTATTGTTAACGGGATCTGTAACAGCTGCAAATAAAAGAAAAATATATGCAAGTATAGAAGCTGGTGAGGCAAATATTATTATTGGAACACATGCCTTGATTCAAGAGAAAGTTATTTATGATAAGCTTGCATTAGTTATTACAGATGAGCAACACAGATTTGGCGTAAAACAGCGAGAAAAGCTTTCGGGTAAAGGAGAAACACCACATATTTTAGTTATGAGTGCAACACCAATCCCTAGAACACTTGCAATTATTTTATATGGTGATTTAGATATTTCGGTAATTGATACAATGCCTTCTAATCGATTACCTATAAAAAATTGTGTTGTAGATAGAAATTATCGACCTAATGCATATAAATTTATAGAAAATCAAGTAAGGAATGGACATCAAGCATATATTATTTGTCCAATGGTTGAATCTATGGAAGAGGGAGAAAACAACAGTGATTTATGTGATGTTATTTCCTATAGTAAGATGCTTTCGGAAGAGTTACCAGCAGATATAAAGGTAGAATATCTCCATGGAAAGATGAAACCATCTGAAAAAAATAGTATTATGGAGCGTTATGCAAGAAATGAGATAAATGTATTAGTATCTACGACAGTTATAGAGGTAGGAGTAAATGTTCCTAATGCAACAGTTATGATGGTTGAGGATGCCGAAAGATTTGGATTAGCCGGACTTCATCAGTTAAGAGGACGTGTAGGAAGAGGAGACGCACAGTCGTATTGTATATTTGTATCTGGAGCTAAAAGTAAAGATACAAGGGAAAGATTGGAGATTTTAAATAAGTCTAATGATGGATTTTATATTGCTAACAAGGATTTATCACTAAGAGGACCAGGAGACTTCTTCGGAATAAGACAAAGTGGTGATATGAGTTTTAAATTAGGTGATATTTATGCAGATGCGACAACACTTAAGTTAACAGCTGATATTTTGAAGGATATAGAGGATGGAAATCTTACACTAAGCTTATTGGAAAGTGAAAGAATTGATAATAAACTACAAAATTATATGAAAGTTCATTATTCAATAAATCTTTAAGAGATATAAATAGTTATAGAATTATATTTGTTTTATGTTATACTAGAAGTTGGGTATTTTATTACAGATTGGAGAATTGTTATGAAAATAGTCGTTTTATGTGGCGGAACAAGTACAGAAAGAGACGTTTCTTTAGTTACAGGAACAGAAGTGTGTAAAGCACTTAGAGGCAAAGGGCATCAGGCTGTTCTTATGGATGTATTTGTAGGTCATGAAGGTATAAATGCAAAAGAAGTATTTGATAACGATTTTGTTATTGAAAATGAATTAGAATATATTAGTGATACAGCTAAGGATTTGGAACAGTTAAAAAATTCAAGAAAGGAATTTTTTGGACCAAATGTATTGGAACTTTGTAAGGAAGCTGATTGTGTATTTATGGGCTTACACGGTGCTTGTGGCGAAGATGGTAAGGTTCAGGCAACTTTTGATTTACTTGGCATAAAGTACACTGGAGCGGATTATTTAGAAAGTGCTATGGCTATGGATAAGGCTGTAACTAGAAAGATTTTCTTAAGTGACAATGTACCTATGGCTAAGGGATATAAGCTGTCAAAGAATGATGAGATTATTTATCCTGCTCAAGCTAATATTAAGTATCCTGTGGTAGTTAAACCAAATTGTGGCGGTTCATCTATCGGTGTTTATTTTGCTGATAATGATGAGGAATATAAAGATGCTGTAGACAAGGCGTTTATTTATGAGGATTCATTAATTGTTGAAGAAAGAATTATCGGAAGAGAGTT
>JAFOCU010000363.1 GCA_017381055.1 Lachnospiraceae bacterium | reverse complement strand
TTATATGTACCATCATATGTACTCTGATATGTTGGCATCTGATAATCGTTTGTCTGATATGAAGGTGCCTGATACTGTGGCATATCATATGTTGGTATCTCATTTACATTGTAATTTGGCTGAACCGGCTGATTAGGTTGCTGATTAAACTGGTCGTAAGAATTTTGGTTATAACCGTTCTGATTAAATGCATTTGGATTATAAGTGCCCTGACCATACTGGTTTTGATTATTATTATTATAATTATAGTTATCCATTGTAAAAACTTCCTTTCCCTTTATATCTCCTTGATGCTATCATACATTATTAAGAAAATAAACCGCCTAAAGCATAAGCCTTTCATACTAATTTTATTCTAACATATCATTAGCACGCTCTATCAATTCATTAGTTGAATATATAGGTATCTCCCATAAAACATTATCGCCATCATTTACAACCAAAGTATTATCATCCCTATTTACTTGAACGAGAGATTTAATTATCGCTATGAGATTATAGTTACTATCGAAGCAATATCCATCTAACAAACTACCTTGTATATAGATATTTCCCTCCTTATCCTTACCAAGATAATTAACCAAATCCGCATCAACACCTTCAATTCTGTTGATAAGTTTTTTATTTGCAACATTATAGATTTCTATAACCTTATTTTCAAAAGAAACAAATGCAACCTTATTATCAGAATACACCATTGTTTCGACACGTTTGTAATTATCCACTCCTAGGCGTTTGGCTTCTTCTTGTGCAAAATCTGCATAAAGATATTCCTCATCAGTTATTTCAACTTCATCTTTATATTCTGTTCTATCTGGTGAATCAATATAATTATATAAAATCACTCTATTGTCTGTTTGAATAAGATAGCCCTCCGTGCATGTAAGGAACTCCTCTATTTCATCAACATTACATTCAAATAAGTATTCCAATTCATGATATTTATTTTCAACAATGTCTAACTGAATAAATATTCCGTCAGTATCTAACAAAATGCAACTACCATTATAAAACGATGTGTAATTAACTATACCATTAGTAAACTTCTGCCCATACTCAATGGCACCAGTATCAGAATTCAACATGAGTAGCTGTGAATAATTAGATATTATAACCTTCTTATCTCCGTCAATATCTTCTAATCTAAATTCATTTGCAGCGATATTATCAATTTTAGTATTCCATACAACAGCTTTACTATTAACATCAACTGCCATAACATAACTAAAATTATCTAATATAGAATCCATTAAATTATTTAAAGACAAATATATTATACCATCATCATATATAGCACTATCAAGGTTCAGATAATCTATGTCTAGCTCAAAGCTATCTGCATCATTAATAATATTGACAAAATTAATACGACTAAATCTTTCATTCTCACTAACTAGCTCTTTATCGGTAATTGATAAATATACCAGCCAATCCCCTGTAATTATGGCATTATCTAAACTCATAGATGATTCATCTATTGTTTTATCGCAAATGCATGAAAATGTATCAGTATCATATACAGTTACTGCGTTATAAGAATAGCTTACAAGACACTTTCCTTCTTCATCAACAAAAACACCTCTACTACTGTTACCTTCTAACTCAGCTACTACCGCTCCACTCTTTACATCATATATTGCCACCATACTTGCATCATCAACACATGCAATCTTATCAGCGCCAACAAATACAGCTGACTCTATCTTACTTTCATCTGATGATAAATATGTAAGTGTACCCTCAGTAACATTCCATACATACACCTTGCCGATGCTATCTAGAGCTAGCAAATACTCACCTGTAGCATTTACTCTTGTTTTGATAATGTTACCTTCAGCTTCAAACTGTTTTATAGCACAAATAGTAGAACCATTATCATAAACACCAAGGCTCTCTATAAGTGCATATTTACCCTCTGCAGTATATGGCATTTCAATTCCATCATACTCAGTAAGACTTTGTAATGCTAATGAAATAGCACCATATCTATCATCTTCTTCCAGCATATCTAAAGATTTCTCTGCAAGATTCTTAGCTTGATTTGATAAAAGAATTTTATTATTCTTTTCTATCTCTCTACTTTGCTCTTTTATCTTTAATGAGGTAGCAACACCAGCTATACCAATAACAGTTCCAAGGGCCGCAGCAGCAACTGTAGCAGTCATAATCTTTTTATTACGACGTTCTCTGTGTCTTTGACGTAAATCATCAAAATCCAACCCAAACATAGGTGCCAATAATCTAAGTAGCTCCGACTTAATCAGCTTACACATCTTAGACTTACTATCCGCTCGTACA
>JAFOCU010000362.1 GCA_017381055.1 Lachnospiraceae bacterium | reverse complement strand
GGGTGAAGGCGAGACACAGTACAAAGCACTTATAGATTTATACAGAGAAAATAGATCAAATGGTGGATCTAGAAATGATTTCTTAAAGAAGGCTGCAAAGCTTCCAGGCATGTATGTTCCAAGATTTTATGATGTGGAATACAAGGAAGATGGTACAATTTTAAGTTTTACTCCTAATACTGAAGATATTCCAGAAACAGTTACTAAGGAGCTTGTTCTTGACTTAAGCGATACTGTTTATCCAGAAAAGCCTTTAGTTCCATATATTAAAGCAACTCAGGACAGAGTAGTATTAGAAATACAGCGTGGTTGTATCAGAGGCTGTCGTTTCTGCCAGGCAGGTATGATATATAGACCAGTTAGAGAGAGAAGTCTTGAATTCTTAAAGGATAAAGCAATTAAAATGCTTGCAAATACTGGACATGAGGAGATATCACTTAGCTCACTTAGTAGTTCAGATTATTCAAGATTACCTGAACTTATGGACTTCCTTATTGAAGAATTAAAGGGCAAAGGCGTAAATATTTCATTACCATCATTAAGAGTTGATGCCTTCTCATTAGATGTTATGAGCAAGGTGCAGGATATTAAAAAGAGTTCATTAACATTTGCACCAGAAGCTGGCTCTCAGCGTATGAGAAATGTTATAAATAAAGGACTTACAGTAGATGATATTTTAAACGGCTGTTCATTGGCATTTAACGGTGGTTGGAACAAGGTTAAGCTTTACTTTATGCTCGGTCTTCCAACTGAGACAGAAGATGATATGAAGGCGATTGCTGAACTTTCTGAAGAAGTTGCGAAAAAATATTACGAAATTCCAAAATCTGAGCGTAATGGTAAAGTTATGGTTACTGCAAGTAGTTCATTCTTTATTCCAAAACCATTTACACCATTGCAGTGGGCTCCAATGTGCTCTAAGGATGAATTCCAGCGAAGAGCCTATGTAGTAAATGATAGAATGAAGGAAATGCTCAATAAAAAGAGCCTTAAATACAACTATCATGATCCAGATGTGTCTATTATTGAGGGCTTACTTGCCAGAGGCGATAGAAAAATATCAAAGGTAATTATGAAGGTATACGAAAAGGGCGGAATTTATGACGCATGGGGCGAATATTTTAACTACGATAGATGGTTAGAGGCCTTAGAAGAAACAAATACCGATTTGGATTTCTATACAACAAGACAGCGTGACCTTGATGAAGTATTCCCATGGGATTTCATCAATACTGGCGTAACAAAAGAATTCTTAAAAAGAGAATGGAATAATGCAATGAATGAAGTTGTTTCACCAAATTGTAAGATGAAGTGCCAGGGCTGTGGAGCTACTATGTTTAAGGGAGGAATCTGCTTTGAAGATAAGAATTAAATTTACAAAGACTGGTTCGATAAGATATATTGGTCACTTAGATGTGATGAGATATTTCCAAAAATTAAATAGAAGAGCAAATATTGATGTTAAATATTCAGCAGGCTTTTCACCACATCAGATTATGTCTTTTGCAGCACCTCTTGGTGTTGGTTTAGAAAGCTTAGGTGAGTATGTCGATATAGAAGTGAATTCTACAATGTCTTCCAAGGAGGCAATTGATGCTTTAAATGCAGCTTCTGTAGATGGTATTCAGGTGACCGGCTATGTTAAATTAGAGGATACAGCAGCTAATGCCATGTCTCTAGTTGCCGCAGCCGATTATAAGGTATCTATAAAGGAAAATTATCTTCCAAACACTAACGATATTAAAGCTGCATTTAATGAATTTCTAGCACAGAAAAGTATTGTTGTTGAAAAGGCTTCAAAGAAATCTGTCAGAGAAGTTGATTTACGTCCTCTAATATATGATGCATATATTGATGAAAACGGCGACTTCTTTATGAAGCTTTCTACAGGAAGTGTTGAAAACCTTAAGCCTGAACTTGTTATGGAAGCCTTTTATAAGCACTTAGGCTGCGAAATGAGCGAATTTGCATTAAATATTTGTCGTCTTGAAGTATACGGCTTAAATATTGAAAAGGATTCTAATGGTGAAATTATTAAAGAGGAATTAATTCCTTTAGAGAAATTTGGTGAGATAATTGAGTAAAAAGCTTATTATAACAAAACTTAATCTGCCGGCAATGACACCGGCAGATATTGCTGTATTATACGAGGACGATTCTCCTGTAAATGTCGATATATTTTATGAGGATGAACCCTATATTGTAGGTAATATTTACGTAGCACATGTAAATGATGTTGTAAAAAACATAAATGCTGCCTTTGTTGAGTATGACAATGGTAAAAAAGCCTATTTATCTTTAGAAAATGAGCCAACAGTATTCTTTACCAATAAGAAGAATACCCACAAGGTATGTGAAGGCGATAATATATTAATTCAAATAAAAAAAGAGCCTATCAAAACAAAGGATGCTGTGTGTAGTACAACTATTGAGTTTCCTTCGAAATACGCAGTTTTAACATATGGAAAGCCTGGCATTAATGTATCTACAAAGATAAAGAACGATCCTCTTAGAAAAGAGTTAAGCACTATCTGCAATGATGCAATAAAAGAGCTTTCACATGATAATAGTTTATACGGTATGCTCACACCAGAAATGTTTTCAAATATAATCGCAAATACAGGTGTAATCATAAGAACAGAAGCAAAGGATTTAGAAGACTATAAGCCGCTTAAGGATGAATTATTATGCTTATTTAATGATTTATTTTCATGTTTAAATAAGGCTATGTACAGCAAGGGACGCACATGCATTAAGAAAGCTCCAAATCCTATTATTTTATTAAGCAAAAATAGCCAAGCTGAATCAATTATTACAGATGATAAGGGCTATTTTGATATATTATCAGAAGAAGATCTTGAACCTATATTTTATGAGGATGCATTATTGCCACTTTATAAGCTATATAGTATTGAATCGTTGCTTAATGATATTAAATCAAGAAAAATATGGTTAAAGTCTGGTGCATATCTTGTTATAGATTACACAGAAGCTATGACTGTTATTGACGTAAATACTGGAAAATGCGATAAGGGCAAAAACAAAGCTGCTACCATACTAAAAATCAATCTAGAAGCAGCCGTAGAAGCTATGCGCCAGCTTAGATTACGAAATATATCAGGAATTGTTATTATTGATTTTATTGATATGACAGATACTAGCTACAAGGAGCAATTACTTTCTACCTTAAAACAAGAAGCTATGAAAGATACAATAAAAACATCTATTATGGGTATGACTAGATTAAATCTAGTAGAAATTACTCGTATGAAAATACGTGAACGAGTTACAATAAAATAATCATAAACCTCTATCTTTATACATATACTATTGTATATATAAGAATAGAGGTTTTTTTATGAATAAATATAAGAATATTGGAATTATCGCTTGTGATTTACGACAAGTACATATGGCGAAATATCTTATGAATAAAGGTTGCAGCATTAATATTATATGTTCTGAGAAACTTTCCCATAACAAAGAATATAAAGAAAGCATACATGGAATAATCTATTCTGGAGACTTTAGTGATTTAAGAATTGTCTATGATATAGAAGAAATAATTAATACCTCCCAGGTTATTGTTACACCTATACCATTTAATAAAATAAGTGAATTTATTGTTATTCCAAAGTTTATTTCATTATTAAACGAAAGAGAAGATGTATCATCAATTCTTCTGTATGCAGGATATATCGATAATGAAGCCAGGGTTATCTTAGATAAAACAAATATTAAATATATTGATTATTCAAAATCAGAAAAATTAGCCATATATAATAGCATAGCAACAGCAGAAGGTATAATAGCCGAAGCAATTCTAAGTAAAGATACAAATCTACATGGTAGCAAAGCTATAATTTTAGGTTATGGTAAATGTGGAAAAACCTTAGCAGATAAATTAAAAGGATTAAATGTAAAAGTTAGTATATGTGCTAGAAGAGAAGAGGAACTAGCACTAGCAAATAGCCTTGGTTTTAGTACTGTTAATTTACATAATTTAATTATGGAAATAAGTAAGTATGAATATATATTTAACACTATACCAAACATAATATTAAAGGAAGATATTTTACGAAAAGTTTCTGTAAATTCCATTATTCTAGATATAGCGTCCTTACCTGGTGGAGTAGATAAAAACGCAGCAAATAAGTACAATATCTGTGTAAAACATTCTTTAGGTATACCAGGAAAATACTCTCCCAGGTCTAGTGGCATAGCTATTGCAAGAGATTTATTAGATTATATACAATAAATAGTTTACATAAAATAAATATGTTGACATATTCTGCATTCACACATATTTTTCTTCTGAATATAATAAGTTATCACATTATTTTAGGAGAAATATAATGGATATTAATAATAAAAATATCGGTATCGCTTTTACAGGTTCCTTTTGTACTTTTAGTAGAGCATTCGCTGAACTTGAAAAGCTTACAAAATATAATTGCAATATTTTTACTGTTTTTTCAAAAAAGTCCGCGTCCATAAACACTCGTTTTGGTGATGCGGATGATTTTATTAAGCGTGCATATGAAATAACTAAGAATAAACCTATTTTAACAATAGAAGATGCTGAACCTATAGGACCAAAAGCTTTCCTAGATGTATTAGCTATTATGCCATGTACAGGAAATACCGCAGCAAAGCTATGTAATGGTATAACTGATAGTCCTGTTTTAATGGCTGCTAAAGCTCATCTACGTAATGAAGCTCCATTGGTTATTTCTATCGCAACAAACGATGGATTAGGTGCAAATATGAAGAATATTGGGATGCTCATGAATATGAAAAACATATATTTTGTTCCTTTTGGTCAAGATGAACCTCATAAGAAAACCAAATCACTTATAGCCCATACAGAGCTTCTTATTCCAACAATAGAATTAGCTCTAGATGGAAAGCAACTACAACCAGTTATTATAAGTCCATTTAACAATAAAAAAGGAGAGTAATTATGTGCGGAATCTCAGGTTTTTATAACCCTTATATGAACTTTTTAAAGGACGAAACTTACCATAGACATATATTAAAAACAATGAATACAACTATTAAGCATAGAGGACCTGATGATTCCGATACTTTTTTATCTAAAGACTGCGGGCTTTCTCATGTAAGACTTTCAATAATCGATTTGATTAGTGGTCATCAGCCTATGGTTAAGTATCTAGACAAAACTAGAACCGTAGCTATCTGTTATAATGGTGAAATATATAATATGCATAAACTAAAGTCAGAGTTAACCTGTGATTTTAATACTGAAAGTGATACTGAGGTTATTCTAAATGGATATATTACAGAAGGTATAGACTATATAAAAAAATTAAATGGTATATTTGCTTTTGCTATATATGATAGTAAGTTTGGTTTGTATATTGTTAGAGATAGATTAGGCGTTAAGCCTTTATTTTATACTGAAAAGGATAACGATATTATCTTTTCTTCAGAAATCAAAGGCATATTCGCATATCCATTAATTAAGCCTGTTATTAATACAAAATCCCTGCAGAGCGTCTTTGGTTTAGGACCTGCAAAAAAGCAAGGAAATGGTGTATTTGAAAATATACGAGAAGTTCTTCCAGGTCATTATCTTCATATAGATAAAGGTGGAGTTGAAGATATTGTATATTGGCAACTAATAAGTAATCATCATGAAGATTCTCTAGAAGAAACTATTGATAAAACCGCATTCTTAATAGAAGATTCTATAAAAATGCAAATGTTATCAGATATTCCTGTTTGTTCTTTTTTGTCAGGAGGAATTGATTCTAGCATTATATCAGCAATATGTAGCAAAGAGGCTTTATCAAAAGGCTGTTCGCTAGCTACTTACAGCTTTGATTTTAAAGAAAATAATATATATTTCACATCAAATAATTTTCAACCATCAGAAGATTACCCTTATGTAAATATAATGAAAGAACATATTAAATCAAAACATACCTATCTAGAATGCTCTTATGATGATTTATATGAGCTTTTATTTACAGCAGTTAAAGCTCGTGATTTGCCTTGTATGACAGATGTAGAAAGCTCGTTATTATACTTTTGCGGACTTGTTTCAAAGAATCATAAGGTAGCATTAACTGGAGAATGTGCTGACGAAATATTTGGAGGATATCCTTGGTTTTATAGGGAGGATCTTCTTTACGCAGATACATTTCCGTGGGCAATAGATTTAAGTCCTAGAACACTTTTATTAAAAGACGAAGTGAAGGAAACCCTTAATATTCCTGAATATGTAACAAGAATATATGAACAAAGTATATCTATGACTCCTATCCTTGTAGGCGAATCCTTGGAGGATGCAAAACGTCGTGAAATATCCTATTTAAACTTAACTTGGTTTATGACAACACTTCTTGATAGAATGGATAGAACAAGTATGTATAACGGAATAGAAGCAAGGGTACCTTTTGCAGACCATAGAATTGTAGAATATCTATGGAATGTTCCGTGGAGTATGAAATATCTTGACAATAAAGAAAAGGGATTACTTAGAGCAGCAACAAAGAAGTTAAACATACTGCCTGATGAAGTTCTATATAGAAAGAAAAGTCCATATCCAAAAACTTATCATCCTAAGTATGATGAACTATTAATTACAAATTTTAAAGAGATTATCAACTCGCCAAATGAACCTATAAATCAGCTTTTAGATAAGAATAAAGCCTTAAGCTTTGTAGATACAAAAATGAATTATTCAAAACCTTGGTATGGTCAGCTTATGGCTGGTCCTCAATTAATAGCATATATGCTTCAAGTTAATTATTGGATGAAATTATGGACTTGATGATAGTTTTGGTGTATAATACCATAAGAATATTTTTGGGAGGATACCTTGAATAATAAGAATAAAAATCCACGAATAGTTAAATATAGAAAAAGAAGATATGCTAATGTTGGTGTAATCATATTTATAGGAATATTTATTTATTTCCTTATTTATACAGCTATGTTTGTGACTAGAGATAAAATTTCTGTATATGAAGTTGTATATGGCAAAACAGCTGAATCATCTAATAAATATTATGAGGCATTAGCTGTTAGAGAAGAAACTGTTAATACTGCACCTAATTCAGGCTATTTAAATTGCTTTGTTGGTGAAGGTTCAAAGGTTGCTGTAGGTGGCGCTGTGTATACCATTGATGAAAATGGCAAGGTAGCTGGACTTTTACAAGAATCTCTAAGTGAGCAGAATGCTTTAACAGAAGAAAACTATGCTGATATTAAGAATATAATTTCAGAATTTACGTTAAATTATGATGATTCTCATTTTGATTCTGTATATAATTTTAAAGTAAATATTGATGCATCTCTTTTAGAGTATGTTAATATGAATAAAATAAATGAGATACTTAATGGTATGACAGATACAAATTTATCCCTTTTCAATATGATAAGGGCTCCAAAATCAGGTATTGTAAGCTATGTCATTGATGGATATGAAGATAAAAACTATAATTCTCTTAAGTTATCAGATTTTGACAAATCATCTTATAGTAGTAATAGCTACAAATCAAATGATTTAATAGCTGCAGGGACACCGATATATAAAACAATCTCAAACGAAGAATGGCATATAATTATTCCATTTACTGAGGAAGATGTTAAAAAGTATTTTGAAGATACATTAATGAAAATTCGTTTTAAAGAAGATGGCCTTACAGCGGTGGGTGATTTTGAAATAATCTATATTGAAGGTCAACCTTTTGGTAAGGTAACACTTAATCAATATATGGTTAGATATGCCTCTGAGCGTTTTATCAATGTAGAGATAGTAGAAAAACCAATAGAAGGTTTAAAAATACCAAAAACATCACTAGTTGATATGGATTTTTATACTATTCCAGAACGCTTTGCAACAATGGGCGGAAATACAAAAGAAGTTGGATTTTTATTAGAGCGTTATGATGATAAAGGTAATATGAACGTTGAATATATCACACCTCAAATTTATCAGTGCATTGATGGATATTATTATGTTAGCACAAAAGAATTTGAAGCTGGCTGGAATCTAACTTTAGAAGATAACTCAGAAAAATATACTGTAAGTGCAAAAGCATCCCTTACAGGTGTGTATAATATCAATAATGGCTATTGTGTTTTCAGAGAGGTGCATATCCTTGCTGAAAGTACAGATTATTATATAATTGAAAGTGGTACAACCTATGGTCTACTAGTATATGATCACATTGTTTTAGATAGTAGCACTGTTGATGAAAATCAGATTGTATATCACTAAAGAAGGAGCATTTATGTTAGTTAATAATTATAATCATGTATTAAATCAGGTTAATGCTGCGTGTGAAAACGTTAATAGAAATAAAGATGAAGTAACACTCATAGCCGTTAGCAAAACCAAACCTAGCTCAGATATTCAGGAACTTTATGATTATGGCGTAAGAGATTTTGGTGAGAATAAAGTTCAAGAGCTTACAAGTAAATACGAAGAACTTCCTAAGGATATTAGATGGCATCTTATAGGACATTTACAGACTAATAAGGTTAAATACATTGTCGATAAGGTATATATGATTCATTCTGTAGATTCGGTTAAGCTTGCTCGCGAAATAGAAAAAGAAGCTGCAAAGAAAAATGTAAATGTAAATATTCTTGTTCAAGTTAATGTAGCCAACGAGGATACAAAATTCGGATTAGACAACAGTGAAGTAATAAAGATTGTTGAAGAAATAGCTACATTACCTCATCTTAGAATAAAAGGTCTTATGACAATTGCACCTTTTGTAGATGATGGAGAAGAAAATAGAAAATATTTTAATGAATTAAAGGAATTATCTGTTGACATAAAGGCAAAAAACATTGATAATGTATGTATGGATATGCTGTCTATGGGTATGAGTGGTGATTTTGAAACCGCCATAGAAGAAGGTGCAACTCATGTTAGAGTTGGTACAAGCATTTTCGGTGTAAGAAATTACGCTATATAAGAAGGATAGGGAGAATTAAAATGAGTAAATTTAGTGAGAAGTTTTTAAATCTTTTAAAATTAAATGATGATGACGATTATGATGATTATGACGATTATGATGATTACGATGACTACGATGATGAGCCAAAGAAATTATCTAAAAAATCAAAGAAAGATATAGCTCCACAAGAGGAGAAGGTTACTACATATGAAGAGCCAGCTCAAAAGCCAGCTAAGGTTACTAAGGCTTCAGCTCGCAACAACAAGGTTGTTCCAATGAGAACAGGGAGAAATAATATGGAAGTTTGTGTAATTAAACCTGCCAATGTAGAAGATGCAAGAGAGATAACAGATACACTTTTAAGTGGCAGAGCAGTTATTTTAAATCTTGAAGGCTTACATGTAGATATCGCACAGAGAATTATTGATTTTACATCAGGTTCTTGTTATTCAATAAACGGAAATCTTCAGAAGGTTTCTAGCTACATATTCATTATCACACCTGAATCTGTTGAGATTTCTGGTGATTTCCAGGAATTATTAGGTAGCGGTTTTGATGTTGCTACATTTAAATAATAATTTATGATTATTATTCCTCCGTTTAGCAAGCACATTTCTTGTTTTGCGGAGGATATTTTTTAGATAGGAGTAGCTTAAAATGAAAAAGAATAAAGTTGTTTTATACATTATTTTTCTTCTTACAACATTAGGTTTAATAGCTTTAGATCAATTTTCAAAGGTTTTAGCTATTAATCACTTAAAGGATAAGGAACCAATTGTTATTATCAAAGGTATTTTTGAGCTTTTATATGTAGAAAATAAAGGTGCAGCATATGGTATGCTAGCTGGAAAAATATCATTCTTTTTGATTATTACCTTTATACTAGTACCTGTAATTATTTACAGCATATTTAAGATATCAAATATCATTGAATACTTTGGCGATAAGGTTAATATTAAAGCTTTTAAAATATTACAGTTAGATATGATTATTATTTTAGCTGGAGCAATTGGTAATTGTATTGATCGAGTAACTAAAGGCTATGTAGTTGATTATTTTTACTTTAAATTAATTGATTTTCCAGTGTTTAATGTGGCAGATTGTTATATTACAGTAGCTGTTGCAGTTATGTTGATAATGTGTTTCTTTATATTAAAGGATAAAGAACTAGATTACCTTATGGGTTCTAAGAAAAAATGGCAGGTAGACGATGAATCTAAATAGTATTGTTGTAAGTGATGAAGACGATTTAGTCAGAATAGATAAATATATAACTGAAGCAGGCTTTGACTTGACTCGTTCAAGAATTCAAGGTCTTATAAGTGATGGCAATATTACAGTAAATGATAAGAATGTAAAAGCAAATTATAAGGTTAGAGAAAACGATGTGATAAAGATTCTTATACCTGATGCTGTACCAGTTGATATCCCTGCTGAAGATATTCCTTTAAATATCGTATATGAGGATGATGATTTACTTATTGTAAATAAACCAAAGGGTATGGTTGTTCATCCTGCGCCTGGACATTACACAGGAACATTGGTAAATGCTTTAATGTATCACTGTAAAGATAAGCTTTCTGGGATAAATGGTGAGCTTAGACCTGGTATTGTTCACAGAATCGATATGGATACTACAGGTTTATTAGTAATATGTAAAAACGATAAAGCTCATAACTTCATTGCAGATCAGTTAAAAGAACATTCCATTACAAGAAAATATCAGGCTATTGTCTATAATGCATTTAAAGACGAAGAGGGTACTATTGAAGGTAATATTGGTAGACACCCCAATGATAGAAAAAAGATGACTATAACTCCAAATGGAAAAGAGGCCATCACACACTATAAAGTATTAAAAAACCTTGGAAAATATACTCTTATAGAGTGTCAACTTGAAACAGGAAGAACACATCAAATTCGTGTTCATATGACAAGTATAAATCATCCTTTATTAGGCGATGAAGTATATGGACCAAAAAATTGTCCATACAACCTCCAAGGACAGGTTTTACATGCAAAAACACTTGGTTTTATCCATCCAACTACAAAAGAATATGTTGAATTTGATTCAGAACTTCCAGAGTATTTTCAGAAGTTAGTTGATAACCTTTCTAATTAGCGTATTTAAGCCTAGATAAAGGGTTGAAGCATATTTCATTATTGACATTATACTGATTTAGAAGTAAAATTGAATGGTGTCACGTGTTTTTGACAACAATATACATTAAAATAAAATGTTCTTTAATTGAACAGGAGG
>JAFOCU010000361.1 GCA_017381055.1 Lachnospiraceae bacterium | reverse complement strand
TACCGGATTCTTCACCGATTGATAACATATGAAGAACCATATTAGGGAATATACCTGATGCTTTAAGTGGTGCTGATAATGGTGCACCTCTCTGTACCTGTACTACCGCATCTGTCAATGCATCCTTAAAAAGTACATTATCTAAAGTTTTACCTGTGATCTCTATTGCCTCAATAAGTGGCATACCTGCTGCCATAAGTGTTGATAATGTTCTTGAGAATCTAGCACACTCTGTCTTTCTAAATAACTCTCCAAGAACTGGTATCTTCAGTTTTATAGCAGCTACCTTTCTAGAACCTGACTCTGACTTCGCATATGTCCTATACGCAAACAGTACTGCAACTATACCAATAAGCCATAAATACCATGTCTTTATGAGTGAATCACTTAGTCCCATTACAAACTTTGTGTACGCTGGAAGGTCTGAACCTAAACTTGCAAATGTAGATGCAAATCCCGGAAGTACCTTTGTTAGCATAATTACTACGATGATAATTGTAACTATTAAAAGTACTATAGGATACATCATGGCCTTCTTTACCATTCCCTTAAGTCTTGCATCCTTATCAAAGTGTGTACTCATTCTATCCAAGGCTACTTCCAAGCTACCTGACGCCTCACCGGCTTCTATCATATTAAGAAGGATTCCTGGGAATACATTTGTTCCTTCTTTTCTCATAGCCACATGTAAAGTATCACCTTTTTGTACATTATCCTTAACATTCTTTAAAGATTCCTTAAGTACCTTACTGTTAGTCTGCTGCGAAAGCATATCTAAAGCATCTACGATACCGATACCTGCCTGAAGGATACTCTTAAACTGCTTACAGAATACACCTAAATCTCTTACCTTTGTCTTTTTCTTACCAAAACTAATATTAATCTCTTTATTAAGAACTGATGCTTCATCAAGCTTTAATACTGTACCACCTTCTGCCTTAAGCATCGCCTTAGCTTTGTCTATATTCTCTGCCTCCAGGGTACCTTTCTTAGGCTTACCTGTTTTGTCCAATATCTTATACGTAAACTGTGCCATCAGATCCCCCTTTCTTAGATTCCATTAGATAATCTACGTGTCATTACCTGTATATCCTGAGCATAGTTAAGTGCTGATTCTGCACTAATATGTCCACCCATATACAAATCATATAAGCAATCATCCATCGTCTGCATACCAAGCTTCTTGCTTGTCTGCATCATTGAATTGATCTGATATGTCTTATTCTCTCTTATAAGATTCTTAATAGCTACTGTGTTGTGCATTACTTCGAATGCTGCGATTCTTCCCTGCTGTCTATCCTTTGCAATAAGTTGCTGAGATACTACACATTCAAGCACCATAGCTAACTGAACTCTAATCTGCTGCTGCTGATGTGGTGGGAATACGTCTATAACTCTGTCGATAGTACTTGCTGCACCAGTTGTATGTAATGTAGAGAATACCAAGTGACCTGTCTCTGCAGCTGTGATAGCTATAGATATAGTCTCAAGGTCTCTCATCTCTCCTACGAGGATAACATCTGGATCCTCACGAAGTGCTGCTCTAAGTGCAGTTGCATAAGAGTTACTATCTGTACCGATTTCTCTCTGGTTTACCATAGACTTCTTGTGTGAGTGAAGATACTCGATAGGATCCTCAAGTGTGATAATGTGCTTATCCTTTGTCTCATTGATCTGATCAAGAATAGAAGCAAGTGTAGTAGACTTACCACTACCTGTAGGTCCTGTTACAAGTACAAGTCCTCTCTGTCTATTGATAAGGTCAACTACCGACTTTGGTATACCAAGGTCACTTGGCTTTGGTATCTCTGTTCCTACAAGACGGATAGCTGCTGATATAGTACCTCTCTGCTTATATGCATTGACACGGTATCTACCTGCTTTCGCGATAGAGTATGAGAAGTCGATCTCACCCTTTCTATTAAGCGTATCTGCTTGTGTCTGTGTCAATATCGGTGTGATGATAGCGCTTGTATCCTCTGGAAAAAGTTTAGGATAATTCATATCCATAAGCGCACCATTCACTCTCATCTTTGGAGGTACACCTACTGAAATATGTACGTCCGATGCATTATATTCTTTTGCTGCCATTAAAAGCTCATCAATTGTTATCATAACTCTTCTCCCATCTATGATTCATCTGCACTATATGTAACCTTCATAAGCTCAGCCATGGATGTGACACCCTCACATACATACTTAGCTGCTGACATTCTAAGTGAACTCATTCCATCTTCTTCCGCTGCCACTTTAATCTTATCTGCAGTAGCTCTCTGAGCTATAAGATTTCTTATCTTCTGATTAATTGTCATAATCTCGTATATACCGATACGTCCTCTATAGCCTAGACTATTACACATCTGGCATCCCACTGGATCGTATACTGTTTGCTCTGCTGTAGATGGAAGCCCCATAATTCTCTTCTCATCTGCAGTAGCTGGTCTAGCCTTCTTACAATCACATAATCTTCTAACAAGACGCTGTGCGATAATACCTACTAATGAATCACCGAGCATATATGGCTCGATACCCATATCTATAAGACGACCAACTGTTGCTGCTGTACTATTTGTATGTAGTGTACTTACAACAAGGTGTCCTGTGATAGACGCTCTAACGGCAATCTCTGCTGTCTCACTATCTCGAATCTCACCGATCATGATAATATCTGGATCCTGTCGAAGGATTGATCTTAAGGCATTGGCAAATGTCATATCCGCCTTATTATTAACCTGTACCTGATTAACCCCCTTTACATTAGCCTCTACTGGATCCTCTACTGTGATAACGTTAACTTCTTCTGTACTAAGCTCTGCTAACGCTGTATAAAGTGTAGTAGACTTACCACTACCTGTAGGTCCTGTTACAAGGATAATTCCATTAGGATTCTTTAGTATTCCATCAAACTTCTCTAAATCTTCTGGTCTAAGTCCAAGCTCACTCTTCGCTCTATTGAAGCCCTCCTTAGATGCAAGTCTCATAACGACCTTCTCGCCATATACTGTAGGAAGATTAGATACACGGATATCATACTCTTTGTAATCTACATCTATAGTGATACGACCATCCTGTGGCTTTCTCTTCTCTGAAATATCCATACCAGATATAATCTTAACTCTGGCGATAATCGCTGGGAATAATGCCTTATCATATGTCATAATCTCTCTAAGTACACCATCTATACGGTATCGAACCTTAACATTTGTCTCAAATGGCTCGATATGAATATCACTGGCTCTCTGTCTTACAGCCTGCTCGATAACGTTTCTAACTAAGATAACGATAGGCGAATTCTCTACGTCATCCTTTCTAGAATCTTCTTCCTCGCTATCTCCTCCCAATGCATTCTCCTGTTCCTTTAAGAACTGTTCTGCGATAGCATCTGCCTGCTGTTTTCCATATGTCTTATCAAGCATTTCCTCAATCTGACTTAACATAGCGATATATGGTTCAATCTGTAATCCTGTGATAATAGATATATCATCGATAGTATCGAAATCCTGTGGATCCGCCATAGCCACACTAAGTGTCATAACATCTTTATATGCAAATGGTAAGATGTTATACTTTCTACAATCTGCCTCTGTTAAAACATGAACAGCTGTCTCATCAAGTTCTATCTTTCTTAAATCTATAAATTCTACATCTAAGTGCTTCTGAAGCTCAAGTGTCACATCAAGCTCAGATGCATATCCCATCTCCACGATTGTCTGACCGATACGTGTTCCCTTCGGCTTCTTTTTCTGTTCTTCAAGAGCTAATTCTAACTGTTCTGCAGTAATAAGTCCTGATTGAACAAGCACGTCACCAATTCTTACTCTTTGTCTAAATCCCGCCATTTTCCTAACTCCTATCTAAAATATAACTTAATACTATTTTATCAACCATATGTATTCTTTCAGTTACTCTTCATTTTAACACTTTATTCACAATTTTTCAATAATAATGAGCATTTCTCCGTGATAATTTATATTTTTCAGCATATTATCACATTTCTTTTGTAGCTTTTGTACAAAAAACTTAGTCATCTTTTATTTTTCAAGTTCTTCTTTACTACAATTAAGTGCTACCGCGATAACCGCATCCATGTCGTAATATTTGTATTCCCCTAATCTTCCTCCAAATATTACCTTATTTTCTTTCTCTGATAACTTCTTATACTCTTCATAGAGTTTACCATTCTTTTCATCATTAACAGGATAGTACGGTTCATCCCCTAACTTCCACTCCGAACTATACTCCTTACTTATAACTGTCTTATCTTGACCGCCAAACTCAAACCACTTATGCTCTATTATTCTTGTCCATGGTGTCTCTCTATCAGTATAATTAACTGCTGCATTTCCTTGGAAGTTATCT
>JAFOCU010000360.1 GCA_017381055.1 Lachnospiraceae bacterium | reverse complement strand
GAAATATCAAAACCACTATTGCTTCAGAGAACTTCTCGATGAGTGCTATAAAAAAGACTGGGTTGCTTATTGTAAGGAGACTTTTAATGGAGCACAGTCAGTCATAAATTATCTTGGAAAATATACTCACAGGATAGCAATCAGTAATCATCGGATCAAGTCCATGACGGAAGCAACTGTTACATATGCTGTAAAAGACTATAAAAACAAAGGTCAGTGGAAAGAGAAAACAGTTCCGGGCGAGGAATTCATCCGTCGATTTTTAATGCATGTTCCCCAAAAACGTTTTGTCAGAATCCGGCACTATGGTTTGCTGTCCTGCCGAAACAAGAGCAAAAAGATGACTCACTGTAGAAATCTGCTTGGATGTAAAAAATATATTTCTGCATTGAAAAATCGAAATGCCGCTGAAATGATAAAGCTGCTATATAACATAGATGTATGCAAATGTTCTTCCTGTGGCGGGAAAATGGTTCCACATCTTCCAGATAAGCATACACCATCTGTTTTTGCGCATATGAGATGTTAAAATATACAACTGAATATTCCGAAAAACTTCCGTAAAGGGAGTCTGTTTGTCATGCCTAAAAATAATTCTTTTGGCAAAAACCATCTGTTAATAAAACACGGGATATGATAAACTTATGGAAGAGAGCAAAGATTGAATCCCCATAGATAGTGGCGAAAGGGACGCGACTTTGTTCACCAAGGAAAAATCGAAATTGATGTAAACGAAAGGGCAGTTTTATAAAACCGCAAGACTGCTTTTTCGTTTACACCAACTCCGATTGTTTCCTTAACAATTTGTATGGCTGTTAGACTAATAATAATTTGCGGAGGATATAATCTTAATGAAATTAGAAAATGCAGAATTGAAACATATTGAAAGAATCGTGGCTATATCTAAGGCTGCGTTTGATAGTGATATTAATGTTGGTGGTTCTGAAGCAGGTGGACCTCCTGATTATGATTCCATTCCATGGCACATTCAGATGAAAAATGAAGGACATTTGCTACAGGCGGTCATAGATGGAGAAATCGTTGGTGGCGCAATATTATTTGTGGACGAAGAAGGTGAAACATTGTACATTGGTAGAATATTTATAGATCCAGTCCATTATCGGAAGGGTTATGGTCTTTCATTGATGCAAATGGTGGAAGCCTACTATTCTGGTATTAAGAAAATCAAACTTGATACACCACTTTGGAATGTAAGAACGAATGCTTTTTATACAAAGTTGGGTTATCGTGAAGTGAAACGAGATGAGGAATTTGCTTACTATCAAAAAGAATTAGATTGTAATAGTAAATAATCAAATCTCCTACTCAAACCGTAACGGTTAGGGTAGGGGATTTGTTTTTTGACTCGTTGTGTCAAAAATAGATTGACACACGTTTTGGGAGATGTTATAAAAGTGTCAAAAAAAGTGGTACAAGGAGTGATTATGATTACTAATTTAGAAGAAGCATTGATATTTTAGGTGCTTGGGACAAATCTATAATAAAGATTTTAAAGTGGTCGAATTCGACCACTTTAGACAACAAGCTGGATTACATACGTTTGTATTAAGTGCAAGTGAGGAGGATTGTTCTTATGTCCGTTCTTTTTTTACGTTCTTTTTTATACTTATAATATTATTAAAGATAAAAATTTAATGTTTATCATTAAAAAATAGTTGACTTTTTTTGAAAGACAGGTTATATTGCATTTAACGATAAACATTAAATAATTAATGTGGAGGGAATAATATGGATAAGTTAATGAAAACATCAAAGAAATTAGACACATTTTTTAAGGTATCACAGAGAATCATCAAAATAGCAATGATTGTTGCTGTGGGCGTAGTTGCTGTTCTTACAGTAGCGAATTTTGTTAATCCAGATGCAGTTATCGCTGAGGGATATTATTCAATTGATGTAGGTTCTGTAACTATCAATTTGACAGAAGGTTACTCAACAGAAGATAACAACATGGTGCTTTCGTATGTATGGATTGTAATGGGACTTGCAGCAGCAGCAGGTGTTGCTGTTTATTATGCGCTTGGTCAGGTTCGTAAGATATTGCAGCCAATGACAGAAGGTAACCCATTCCACCCAACTGTAAGCACAAATATTCGTAAGATTGCTTATGTAAGCATTGTTCTTGGCGTAATTGCGAATGTGGTATCTTTCTTACAATCATTTGGTGCTGTTGCAATGATTGAAAAAATAAAACTGTTAGATTATGTGAAAGAAGGTACAATCCAGTCAATCACAGCTAATTCTCAAATAGATTTAACATTTTTAGTAGTGTTCTTTATTCTTTTACTGGTGTCATATATTTTCCGTTATGGAGAAGAGTTGCAACAACAAGTGGATGAAACATTATAAAGGAGAAACATATGCCAATTATATTGAGATTAGATAGAGTAATGGCTGACAGGAAAATGAGTTTAAATGAGCTTGCGGAAAAAGTGGGAGTATCAAATGTAAATCTGTCAAAGATAAAGACAGGTAAAGTTAGTGCAGTTCGTTTTTCGACATTAGAAGCAATTTGTGAGGCTTTAGATTGCCAGCCTGGCGATATATTAGAATATAAACGAGATTAAGAGACTTTAATTTATAAGTTCGACAAAAACAAATTTATATAATAGTTAAATGGTAAGGTTCAATAAATCTTTTGCTCAAACCGTAATGGTTCTAGCAGGATATCATTTTTTTAGCTATATAAAAAAGATATGGTATAATTAATTCAGATTCTTTATGACGAATAGATGATGAAGAAAAAAGGGGAAAATAGTATGATAAAAGCGGTTATATTTGATATGTTTGAAACGTTAGTAACCCATTTTGAGAGTCCAGTGTATTGTGGCAAGTGATTTTATGCCATTTAGGAGGTTTGTATGTTAACAAGTATTGCAATGATTTTATTATTAGGTTTACTAATTGGCTGGATTTTTTCAAAATTAAGATTGCCTAGTCTATTAGGAATGGTTGCTGTGGGAATTATTCTTAGTCCTCATGCATTGGATTTAATTGATGAGTCTATACTTGGGATTTCGAGTGAATTACGACAGATAGCATTGGTGATTATTCTTACAAGAGCAGGATTATCCCTTGATATTTCGGATTTAAAGAAAGTAGGAAGACCTGCAGCTCTTATGAGCTTCGTTCCAGCTTGTGTAGAAATATTGGGAACAGTGATTTTAGCTCCATTGTTGCTAGGGGTAACAATATTAGAAGCAGCTATTATGGGAAGTGTAATTGCTGCGGTATCACCAGCGGTGGTTGTTCCTAGAATGATTCGTTTGATAGAAGAAGGATATGGAACAAACAAAAAAATACCACAAATGATTTTGGCAGGCGCTTCGGTAGACGATGTGTTTGTTATAGTAGTATTTACTGTATTTACTGCCTTAGCTTCAACGGGAGAAGTGTCCGTAACAAGTTTTACGAGAATTCCAATATCTATAGTGTTAGGAATTATATTAGGTGGATGTATTGGGATGCTTTTGGTTATATTTTTTAAGAAGTGTCACATGAGGGATTCTATTAAAATATTGATAATTCTCAGCGTTTCATTCTTGATTTTAGAAGTAGAGAACATATTGCAAGGCTATGTTCCGGTTTCAGGGTTACTTGCAATTATGAGTATGGGAATCATAATAAAGCAAAAGTATGATGTTTTGGCTTTAAGACTATCTGCAAAATATAACAAATTGTGGTTGGGTGCAGAAGTATTTCTTTTTGTTTTAGTTGGAGCTACTGTTAATTTACGTTATGTTGCGTCAGCAGGTATATCAGCCATATTGCTTATTTTATTGGCTTTATTATTTAGAATGGTAGGCGTGGCTGTATCTTTATTGAAAACAGATTTATCAAAAAGAGAGCGATTATTTTGTATGGTGGCATATACGCCTAAAGCAACTGTACAAGCTGCTATAGGAGCGATTCCTCTATCTATGGGATTAGAGTGTGGGAATATGGTGTTGACAGTTGCAGTTTTATCAATTCTAATTACTGCACCGTTTGGTGCTATTTGTGTTGATAATCTTTATAAGAAATTGCTAGTGAAGAAGTAGACGTTAAATAGTAATCAGTCGAATCGTTTAAATTATATTTGCTTATCTGGTTGATAAAATAAATAGTTGACAAACGCAACTATATAATATATATTCCTTAAAAAGGAGGAATAATTATGGATCAAGCAAAGCAACTTAGAGAAAAAACAAGAATTTTAGAATTTCACTTAGGAAACATCAATAAAACAGATGGTTGTTGCTGTGGAATAAGCGGACCAGAGTGTTTTGCTTTGGTTGAAATAGGGAGAAAACCAAATGTTTCTGTTAAAGAATTAGCAGAGATATTGAGGTTAGACAAAAGTGGTGTAAGTAGAACTGTTGAAGAACTTGTTCGGAAGGATTATGTAGAAAGAAAGCCCTCTACAGAAGATAGAAGATATGTAGTTTTGAATCTTACACTCAAAGGAAAAGAGCGTTTTAATAAAATTGAGAATGATATGAATCTAAAGTTTAAGGAAATACTTGATAAAATTCCTGTTGATAAAAGAGAACAGGTGATTGAGGCGCTCGAAATATATAGTATTGCATGTAATGAATAAGAAAGGATTAAATTAAGGTGGTTATAATGAATCATAAAGAAAAAGCAGTAAATTATTTCAATAGTAATTTTAATTGTTCACAAGGAGTATTTACAACATTTGCAACAGAAATGGGGATGGATGAAAAATTAGCACTTAAGTTAGCTACTAATTTTGGTGGTGGCGCAAGAAAAGGTGAATTATGCGGAGCTGTAGCAGGAGCATTGATGGTTCTTGGATTAAGAGACGGACATTGCGATAGTGACGATTTGGAAGCAAAAGCAAAAGCTTATAAGGAGGCAACTGAATTTATGGACCGTTTTATTAAGAAAAATGGTAGCGTAGTGTGTCGTCAATTATTGGGATATGATCTTTCAAAGCCAGAAGATAAATTGATTATTGATGAAAAGAATCTTTTCAAAACAATTTGTCCAAGAATGATAGAAAGTGCCGTTGAGATATTGGATGAAATGATTGCGGAGGGGATATAAATATATCGTAAAAAGTTATATATATATGATGAAATATTGGAAATTATTAATAAGTATGGTTTGCCACAGGATTGGAACGATGATGGAAGTCATGGACCAGAAAGATATATTGAAGCGCATATTTGGAGTGACGATGCAATAAAAGAATATTTGAGATAAAGTATTTAAGTGAATGAGGTAAGAGGTTTATGAAGAACAAAATCGAAATCTTAAAAAACTTCATAAATGAATCAGAAAACATCGTATTTTTTGGTGGTGCAGGAGTTTCTACAGAAAGCGGTGTTCCGGATTTTCGGAGTAAGGATGGGTTATATAATCAAAGAGATATAAAGTTTGAAAAATATAGTCCAGAGTATCTTTTGAGTCATACTTGTTTGGTTAGAGATACAGAGGTGTTCTATGAATATTATAGACAAAAAATGGATGCTAGAGGGGTGGAGCCAAATATTACCCATAAGGTTCTAGCTAGGTGGGAAGAAGAAGGCAAATTAAGTGCTGTAGTTACTCAAAATATTGACGGTCTTCACCAAAAAGCAGGCAGCAAATGTGTGTATGAGTTGCACGGAACAACATTGCGTAATTACTGTAATATCTGTAATAAAGAATATGAATCAGACTATATATTTGAGTGCAAAGAATATATTCCTAGATGTCAGTGTGGCGGTATAGTACGCCCTTTTGTAACATTATATGAGGAAGGATTGCCTGAGGATGCAGTGCAAGGTGCTATTAATGCTATATCTAATGCAGATATGTTGATTATTGGTGGTACATCTCTAAAGGTATATCCAGCTGCAAGCTATATTCAATATTTTAAAGGAAAGCATATTGTTGTAATTAACAG
>JAFOCU010000359.1 GCA_017381055.1 Lachnospiraceae bacterium | reverse complement strand
GCAACCATTTTCAGTTTGAAGATTTTGAACGTAAGTACCGGATTCACTTTCGTTAAAACCAAACTCTGCATAGGTTTCTCCTGAGTTTATTGTCGCATTGATAGTAGTATCAAAAGTAGGATTAACACTAACAGTTAAAGTTACTATACTGTCGCAACCATTGACAGAAGTTAATGTTTGCGTATAAACGCCTGCTTCGCTTACGTTAAAGTTGTTTTCTGTGTAAACTTGTCCTTCGCAAATGTTTGCAAACAATTCATTAGTCAAAACAGAATTAACACTAAGATTCAAAGTAACGACACTATCACAACCGTTTGCTGTCTGGAAAGTTTGTGTATAAGTACCTGCTTCACTTACGTTAAATCCGTTTTCGTTATAATTTGCACCCGCACAAATAGAAACGTTTAATATGCTTTCATAAACTATAGCTTCAAAATTAGCAGTTAAAGTAATATTCTCTTCAATAGTTATTGTTCTTGGATTATCTGTATTTCCATCATTCCAACTTATAAATTCGTAACAATCGTTTGCAGTAGCGGTAATCGTTGCAGTAGCTCCATAGTTATACTCTCCGCTTCCATTAACATTACCCATTGTTTCGTTTTGTGAATTAACAGTAACTAAATAAGAATTTATTTCAAAATTAGCTGTAACAACTGTATCTTTTGTAAGAGTTATGGTACGAGGATTGTTTGTATTACCATCAGCCCAAGCAACGAAATGATGACCAACGTTAGCTATTGCGGTAAGAGTTATTTCAGAAAGATAATCAAACTCTCCTCCACCGGTAACTGAACCCATAGATTGATTATTTGCATTTGCAACAAGTTCATAAGTGTTTATTCCAAAATTAGCCACTAAGTTAATATCGTTCGTAATTGTAATAGTTCTTGGATTGTCAGTGTTACCGTCATTCCAAGAAATAAAATGATAACCATAATTAGCGTTAGCATACAAAGTAGCAGTTGTATTCTCTGCATAAATACCAGCACCTTCAACACTTCCCATTATTTCATTATTTACACTTGCAGTTACGTTGTAAGTAATAATGTTTTGTTCCTCAAAAATTGCTGTTATTTCTGTATCTTCTGTCATTACAAGAGTTCTTGGATTTGCTGTTTCGCCGTCACTCCAACCCTCAAAATGATAACCAGCGTTTGCAGTAGCAGTAAGAATAACAGTAGAACAATTAGTTCTTTCCATATTAACAGTTCCCCAATCGTTATTATTCACAACAAGATTTAAAGCAAAATTCAATTCTGAAATTCTTCCAAGAAAGAACATATTCCAGAAAGAAGTAGGAGCAGTATAAGCAGATAAACTACCACAAGGAACACTAACAAAAGCCATATTTGGATAAGGGAATACATCATTAGAAGTCATTGTTGGAGGAACTACGGCTAAACAAGTAATATTTTGCAAGAAAGAACAACCATTAAATGCACCGCTTCCAATAGAAGTAATACTTTCCGGAAGAGTAATAGAAGTCAAACCACTGCAGTTACTAAACACATAATTACCGATAGAATCAAGGCTGATATTATCTTCAAATGTAACAGAAGCTAAACCACTACAACCTCTAAACGTAGAATTTCCGATAGAAGTAACACTGTTAGGAAGAGTAATAGAAGTCAAACCACTGCAACCATTAAACGCATTATTTCCAATAGAAGTAACACTGTTAGGAAGAGTGATAGAAGCTAAACCACTACAACCACTAAACGTACCATATTCAATAGAAGTAATACTGTTAGGAATAGTAATAGAAGATAAACCACTGCAATTGTAAAACGCAGACTCTCCAATAGAAGTAACGCTATTAGGAATAGTAACAGAAGTCAAACCACTGCAATTGTAAAACGCAGCATTTCCGATAGAAGTAATACTGTTAGGAATGTTAACAGAAGTTATACTACTGCAATAACGAAACGCATCATAACTATAACTATAAATATCACCCAAAGAACCATAATAAGTATAAGTACCTCCAATAGAAGTAACAGGATAAGTATTTTCTCCAACTTCTATAGAAGAAAGAATATCAACGTGTCCGCTTCTGTTTTGTTCGCAATCATAAACAAATGCTTCTGTTGGTGCGTATGTGCTGTCGCCTATGTTAAAAGTAATTAAACCATAACCACTAATACGAGAACTATTATCTGTAAGTGTCGCATAATAACTTTCTGGAATTTTAGCAGGAGCAACGCTATAAGTTACAGAATCAATTACAACATTAGGGCTAACACCTGTATTACTAAACGCATCATATCCAAGAGAAGTAATGTTTTCAGGAAGAGTAACATAAGTCAAACCACTGCAATTTCTGAACGCATAGCTTCGGATAGAAGTAACACTGTTAGGAATAACAATAGAAGTCAAACCACTGCAATCCTCGAACGCATTATTTCCAATAGAAGTAACAGGATAAGTATTTCCGGCAAATTCTATTGATGGAGATATATTTAAATGTCCGCTTCTGCTTTGTTCGCAATCATAAACAAATGCTTCCGTTGGTGCGTATGTACTATCACCTATATGAAAGGTAATTAAACCATGACCACTAATACGAGAACTATTATCTGTAAGTGTCGCATAATAACTTTCTGGAATGCTAACAGGACTTACTTTATAAGTTACATTGTCAATAATAATAGTTGCAGATATTCCAGCTCTATCAAATGCGTACTCTCCAATAGAAGTAACGCTATTAGGAATAGTAACAGAAGTCAAACCACTGCAAGTATTAAACGCATACCTTCCAATATAAGTAATAGGATAAGTATTTCCTGCAAATTCTATTGAAGAAAGGATATCAACGTGTCCGCTTTTGTTTACATCACAAGAAATAACTCCTGCAACCGGAGCGTAAGTGCTGTCACCAACATGAAACGTAACTGCACCCGAACATCTGTCGCCCTCATCATTAATATAACTTGAAGTAACTGCATATGTTACGCTATCAATAATCATACTTGAAGGTATATTACTGTCCCAAAAAGCACGATAAAAGAAATTTATACCTTCCGGTATAGTAACTTCTGCTAAGCTAATGCAATTACGGAACACATAACCATCAATGTAAGTAACACTGTTAGGAATAGTAACAGAAGTTAAACTGATGCAATTATTAAACGCATACTCTCCTATGCTTGTAACGTTATATATTGTTCCGTTACATTCTACCGTTGCCGGTATTACAATTTCAGTTATACTTCGGTCGGTTACACCTATCACCTTTAAATTATTTGTTCCAGAAATAACAGAATACACTAATCCGTCATGACTTGATTGTATATAATAGAATCTAGCGTTCCAAGCAGAAGAAGTATAACTTTCTTGATTTACATTACAAAAAGGAATGGATAATGTATTTGATGAATAATTTGAATAAAAAGCAGAACTTCCAAGAGCAGGTGCAGTTTGTGCATTGCAAGTAACAGACGCTAATCTATCACAATCATAGAACGCAGAATCTCCAAGAGAAGTAACGTTTGCAGGAATAGTAACATAAGTTAAAGAATCTAAATCATAAGCAAAATAAGCAGGAATTGTTTCTACATTGTTTCCTATGTTTATAATAGAAATTCTTTTAGCGTTTGTAAAAGCATTTTGATTAAAACTTGTACAATTTGTTGCATTGTAATTAAGTCTTATCAAGTTGCTATCTTCTCCAAAGGCATTATAGCCAAGAGATACCAAATCACTACCAAGAGTTACATCAGTTAATAAGGAACAATTGCCAAAAGCCCAATACTCAATAGTATCTACGCTGTTAGGAATAGTAACATTGGTAATTTTTGAATGATTTAGAAAGTTATTAGGTATTTTTTCTACATTTTCTCCTATGATTACATTGTTTATTGTATTTGGAAACACAACGTATTGTTCCAAAGTAAAATCGCAATGAATAGCATTAAAATGAAGAGTAGTTAAATTATTGCAACTATTGAAAGCTCCGTCATCAATTGAAGTAACACTTTCCGGAATGGTAACAGAAGTCAAACCAGTGCAATATGCAAATGCAGCATAACCGATATAAGTAATACTGTTAGGGATAGTAATAGAAGTTAAACTACTGCAACCATAGAATGTAGAGGTTTTAATAGAACTAATACTGTTAGGAATGTTTATAGAAGTCAAACCCGCACAGTTGTAAAAAGCTCCGGTGTCGATAGTTGTAACACTATTAGGAATTTCCATAGAAGTCAAACCCGTACAGCCGTAAAAAGCTCCTTTTTCAATACTAACTATACTATTAGGAATAGTAACAGAAGTTAAGTTAGTGTGTGAAAGAAACGCCCAAGTGTCTATTGACGTAACGTTATAAGTTATCCCTTCATAATCTATTGTTGCGGGAATAACTATTGAAGTTGCAGAAGTAGAAGCAGAATCGACTTCCACTTCATTTGTTCCCGTAATTTCGTATTGTATATCTCCTACGGTGAACAAATTTTGTGCCCAAAGCACGTTTGCACATAGTAGTGTGCAGATTGCGAAAATAATTCTTTTCATTTTTTGTTCTTTTTATTTGTTAATAAATTATTTAATGCTCGAAATAAAAAGACAAAAAAAAGTCGTGAACTTCTCTTATTGTAAATTGAGGTTCTCGACTACCTATACACCAAAATAAGAAAAGCCCACGATATGCTCGCGGGCGTTCTCCACTTATTTTTATGGTGTATAAATTTGAAATTGTCGAGATTTCAATTTACCAAG
>JAFOCU010000358.1 GCA_017381055.1 Lachnospiraceae bacterium | reverse complement strand
GGCGAATTCGAAGAAGGTTTTTATATCTTCTAACAATCCGTCTGTTTCGTATGCCCGCTCCTGCGGGCTTTTTTTGTTCAAGAGTTCTCCGCAAGGAGAACTTTCCTATTAAATAAGAAAAGCACACCCTAAAGGTGTGCTATATCTTATATACACTTATTATTTATTTGCAATAAAGTCTTCATAATCCTTTTTCATCGAATCCGACTGCTTGACAACACTAAAGGTTATACTAGTAACCTTTTCTTCATCACATGCACAATAAAACACCACGTATGTTTCGTTTTCTCCCGATGCAAGCTTAGCTTGCATATTAGCCCCTACAAGCTCACGTACCACTTCTTCAACAGAATTGCCTTCTACAGCTTTGATAAATGTGATATGAATATGCTATTTGCCTTCAAATAATTTTAATTTCTTTCGTTGGATAAAAGCACTACCGTCTCCACATGAACACTATGCGGGAACATGTCTACCGGCTGCACCTTTTTCACTCCATAACCATGAGCCTTCAAATACTCCAAATCTCTAGCAAGTGTTGCCGAATCACAGCTCACATACACAATCTTTTCTGGACTCATAGAAATCATTGTCTCAAGAAGCTTCTCATCGCATCCCTTTCTAGGTGGATCAACAACCACTACATCTGCACCTAAGCCATACTCCCTATACATCTTAGGCACTACTTCTTCTGCCTTTCCTACGAAGAATTCTGCATTTTCTATATTATTAATCTTTGCATTCTTTCTAGCATCCTCGATTGCCTCTGGAACGATTTCTACTCCATAAACTTTTCTTGCTGCCTTAGCTAAGAACAAGGAAATAGTTCCTACTCCACAGTACATATCCCATACTGTTTCTTCCCCTGTAAGTCCTGCAAATTCAAGTGCCTTACCATAGAGCTCCTTTGTCTGTACAGGATTTACCTGATAGAAAGAAAGTGGTGATATTCTAAACTTTACATCTCCAATATAATCTTCGATATAACCTTCACCATATAAATCTATAACCGTTTTGCCCATTATTACATTTGTTTTCTCTTTATTAATATTTATGGAAATACTTGTCATTCCTTCAATATTCTTAAGTCTCTCAACCAGCTTTGTAGAACCCTTTAACTCACTTCCGTTGATAATAATACATACCATACACTGATTTGTTGTAAAGCCTCTACGGATAAGTACATGACGAACAACTCCCTTGTGAGTTTCCTCATTATATGGCTGTATCTTATACTCTTCCATATGAGATTTCACAATAGCTAATATCTCGCTATTAATCTTATCGCCTATAGCACAATCCTCACACGGAATAATGCTATGAGTTCTTCCTGCATAGAAGCCCATTACAATGTTGCCGTCCTTATCAAGTCCCACTGGATACTGAGCTTTATTTCTATAATTATAAGGTTCATCCATGCCAATAATAGTACACATTTCATATTCCGAAGGAGATATCTTTCCGATTCGCTCCAAATTATTCTGAACCTTTTTCTCCTTAAATGCTAGCTGTGCCTCATAGGACATTTCCTGAATCTGGCATCCACCGCATTTTCTAGCGATAGGACACTTTGGCTCTACTCGATATTCCGAAGGTGTTATAACCTCCATCAAACGTCCATATCCAAAGTTCTTACCCGCCTTAGTTATCTTGATACGCGCCTCTTCACCAGGTAATGCATCCTTCACAAAGACGGTGTAGCCATCGATTTTGCCTACACCTTCTCCTTCACTGCCCATATCTTCAATTGTTACTATATATTCATCATTTTTCTTAACCATATATGTACCAAGCCCTTCTAGCTTATCTATTATTTCAAAAATCATGCAACTAATGAAAGCACAATACTTCCCATCTTCAATATAACTATTTCGATGTCTTCCTTAAATTACTATCAAATAATCTATTAAATCCTAGCCACTCTGTACCTTCTGCTGGTTGAGCACTTGAGAATAATTCCTTCATTGTCTGCATCTTTGCATCTGTATTATCTGCAAAGCTTAATGCAACAGCCTCGATAAGGGCTGGCTTCTTAGGCGAACCGTACTCCAACTCTCCATGATGAGCTAAAATACAATGCTTAAGCTCACTTAATACCTTTGGAGGGAAACCTTCAATAGTTGCTGCCTTTATACTAACTTGCTCTGAACCTATAACAATGTGTCCAAGCAACTGACCATCATCTGTGTAATCATTTATTGGGAATGGTGATAATTCAACTACCTTTCCCATATCATGAAGCATAGCCGCTGTAAGAAGTAAATCTCTGTTAAGAAGCGGATACTGTGTGCAATAAAAATCACACATCTTTGTAACAGATAAGCTATGCTCTAATAATCCGCCAATAAATCCGTGATGTACTGACTTTGCTGCTGAATGATTCTTAAACTTCTTAGCAAATGCTTCATCCTCTACAAAGAACTTTTCAAGAAGCTTTTTAAGATATGTATTCTTAATACTTCCTACAAACTTCAATAATTCATTAAACATTTCATCGATATTTTTATCAGACACAGGAAGATATTCCTTTGGATCGTACTCGCCCTCTGATACCTTACGAACTCTCTTTACATTAAGCTGTGTAACTCCATTAAATACAACTACATCTGCCACAACCTCTACGTAATCAAGAGCATCAAAATCATCTATTCCAAGAGAATTCGGATCCCAAATC